>JAEWBD010000443.1 GCA_023391315.1 Bacteroidota bacterium
CAACGGTTACGGCTATGGTTCCAAAAGAAGGTAGCGTACTGGGATCTTTTCCCTGCCAGTTAAAACCGATCTGGTTAGCATACACCGCCGTTGTGGGGCTTGAAGATTCAGCCATGTTTTGAACTACGCCGGTAGCAATTAAATCACTGCGAATGGCATCGTAATGGCCATATAAATCGGGGGTAGTCATAGGGATGGTTATCAATCCTGCTTTATCATAATTCACAGGCCTGTTTTGGGCAAACTGAATTTGCTTATACACGATGATAGTTCCTATAATTAAGGCGATGGAAAAAGTAAACTGCACCACCACTAATACCTTGCGCGGCAGCGATGCATATTTACCTACACGGAATGTGCCTTTTAAAACCTTTATGGGCTCGAATTTAGATAAATACAATGCCGGGTAACTGCCCGAGATCAAGCCTGTTATTAATGTAAATGCAATGGCTATCAGCCAGAAAAAACCATTGTGCCAGGGAAGGCTGATATTTTTATCTGCCAGTTTATTAAACATGGGCAACAGCAATATAACCAGCAATATCGACAGCATAAAAGAAAGAAAGGCAACCAATACAGACTCGCTTAAAAACTGGCTTACCAGCTGGCTTTTTACCGAGCCAACTGTTTTGCGTATGCCTACTTCTTTCGCCCTTTTTTCACTGCGTGCGGTAGATAAATTCATAAAGTTGATACAGGCCAGCAGTAATACAAACACGCCAATTACGGCAAACAGCCACACAAATTGTATGCGGCCCGTTTCTGCTTTTCCATTTTTAAATTCGCTGTACAAACGCCATTTATCCATGGGATGAATAAACGCTTCTTCCACACCATCAGTAGCTGCATTTTTATGCACCATTACCACGTTCTTGATTTTAGCAGTAAGTTTTGCAGCATCCACATTATCATTCAGCTGCACAAAGCATTGCCAGGAGTGATTATTCCATTGTGTTGCCGCCCGCTTCAGCCAGTCTTCGGTAGTGATATATTTTTTCCAGGGCAGGAAAAGTTTGGCATCGTATAAACTGGTGTTATGCGGAAGGTCTTCAAACACACCAGCCACTTTAAAGTCATTCTTATTATCAAAACGTATGGTCTTATTAATGGCATCGTCATCTCCAAACAAAGATTTTGCAATAGAAGCGCTGATTAAAACAGAAGAAGGATCATTCAATGCATTAATATTCCCTTTTATCATTTTTAAAGAAAGCATGGAAGGGAAATTATGTTCCACCCACATACCTCGTCCGGTTATTTTTTTATTCCCAACCCCCAATACATGTCCAAAGTTCCAGGAAGCCATAGATACATTCTTAAAATCGCTGCCGTACTTGCTGCGCAGCTCCTCCCCTGCAGGCATGGCTACCGCAGCGCTTGCCGATCTGGTTCCGTCGTTATCAACGAAAACCGTCATGAGCTGGCCAAGTTCTTTATGATTAGTATGATAATTATCGAAAGTAACCTCATCCCATATCCATAAGCCAATAAGTATGGCTACAGCCATGCCGGCCGCAAGCCCAACAATATTGATGGCAGAATAAACTTTGTTCTTGACAAGGTTTCGCCAGGCGATTTTAAAATAGTTTTTAAGCATTGTTTGAACCGGGATTTTATTTGATTTAAATAATTTTTACTGATTTTTTCAGCCTTTCAGGTTTAGCAACCTGGCAGAACTTAATCAAAGACGGAAAATAAAGGCAAGTGCAATGCCATGGCGAAAACGGTTTATTTTCAATTGATTACAAAAACAACTGCAGGAAAACTGTACGAAATCGTACAATTGATTATTTGTTTGCGGACAGTATAAAGAGAGAGCAGGTTAAAAAAAAGTGCCACGAAAGCACCAGGGAACGAAGGCATGACCTGGAGGATATGCTTCGCAATTTGTGCTTTCGTGGAAGTTGTTACTATATCTTCGAAATCATTTTCTAAAATCAGGGTAAGGGAGGCCTTTCCCGGTTTCGCAAAGCAATTTCAGGCTCCTGAAAAAAAGCGCCCAATCAAAACTGCAGGATGCAAATTCCGGTGTGTAGGCAGCCCATCCATCATGATGGAATAACAATACCGTGCCCTTGGCATGCGGTATCAATTCAAACGTAAGCGTTGTTCCTACCCAGTCTTCAAAACCTTTAAGGCAATGCCATTGTACCTTACTGTATGGCTTAAGTTCTTCTATCCTTATTTCTTTAAAATAGTCAGGGCCAAAAGCAAACCGCATAACATTACCCACTTCCGGTTTTGCTGTCGTTTCGGTTGTCCACCAGCCGGCCAATCCTTCCTGCGTGGTTATAGCTTCATACAATTTTTCTGCAGGTGTTTCAATAAGCAGCCTGTGAAAAATGCTTTTTGTGTTTGCCTGGTTTAATGCATTAAACGTTGCGGATAAAGTTTCATCTGAACCCGCGTCTTCACTATCCTTTGGCGTGGCTTTGCCTTTACCTGTCAGAATAAGCGCTTTCAAACTATCTTGTATATAATGCGTCCATGCATCGTGGCAAACTTTAAAACATTCATACGAAGGCACCAGCCCTTTATGTGTGAAGGCCAATTGCGTTTTACCTTCTTTTTCACTGATCTCAAAAATTATATTCGTTCCTTTCCATTCGCTTTTATCTTCCGTAAAAGAAAAATAATTATCCAATACATGCCAAACCACTTTTTTGCCGGGGATAAGTTCCGTGATTTTTATTTTACACCGGTGCACATCCTGGTAATGATATAAAAATTCACTATTGAGTTTGATTGTATCGCCCTCTATATTTTCAGACCACCAGCCGCGTACATTATTAAAGGCATCAAAAACCTGCTGTGGTGATGCGTCAATCAAAATGGTTGTTGTAAAATCTTCGTTTTTCATAATCCTGCTTTTTATATTAAAAATCGTTTTGCATTTTCAGTAATTTTTGAGATTCAAAATTATTGGCAGTTAATCACCTGGCAGGGGTGTAAAACAGACTTTATAATGGGTTGATTTAGACAAACAAGGTTTTTAACTTTGTAAGAAATTAAGAGGCTTCGTGGCATATCTTTTTAAGATGATCTTATTTAAACCAATTATATGAAACACCTCACCATATTAGTACCAAATGCACAAACAGGGCCTAATACCTTATCATGCATTATTGGCGCATGGCACGTTTTTACAAGTGCCAATGAGTATTGGAAAAACAAGGGAAAGCAGCAGGTTTTTACTATCAGGCTGGCCGGTGTTTCCGAACAATCAGATTTTGTAAACGGTTTATTGACCGTTATGCCGCAGGCAAATATTTCATCCATTCAAAAAACAGACCTGGTTATTATTCCCGCCATACAAGGGGCGTTCAAACAACTCCATAAAGAGAATATAATATTGGTAGACTGGATGCGGGAGCAGTATAAAAAAGGCGCTGAACTTGCCTGTATGTGCACGGGCGCTTACCTGCTGGCTTCAACGGGATTGCTGGATAACAGAAGCTGCTCTATTCACTGGAATGCAGTGGATAATTTCAGGAATTTATTTCCCAGAGTAATTTTAAAAGCAGAAAAATTAATAACCGATGAGCAGGGCATTTACACTAATGGCGGCGGTTACTCTTTTTTAAACCTTTTGATTTACCTGGTTGAAAAATATTATGACAGGCAAACGGCCATTTATTGTTCCAAAATATTCCAGATAGATATAGACAGGCAAACACAATCTGATTTTGTAATATTTACCGGGCAAAAAACGCATGGGGACGAAGTAGTGAAAAAAGCGCAGGCATATATTGAAAGCAATTTTTATGAAAAGATTTCTATGGAAAATCTCTCAAAAAAATTTGCTGTTGGAAGAAGGAATTTCGACCGGCGTTTTATAAAAGCCACAGGCAATACGCCTGTTGAATATTTACAAAGGGTGAAAGTTGAATCGGCAAAAAAAGCATTTGAAACCAGCCGCAAAACCATTAATGAAGTAATGTATGAAGTGGGGTATGCTGATGTAAAAGCATTCAGGGAAGTGTTTAGAAAAATAACCGGTATGTCGCCGCTGGAATATAAGAATAAGTATAATAAAGAAATGGTGCACATGTAATGCAGCAAACCACTGAAGCTTAAAAATTTATTCCCTTAAATGTTGCATGCCCAGCCTAAAAAAACGATATAATAACCGGGCTGTATTCCGGCCCGTTTGGGGAAAATACGGGGATTTTGCCTGAAAAATTGAGTAAGTTTGCAACAAGGCCTGCAATTAAGTTATGGGTTAATTTGAAACGATCGTACCTGGAATAAATATATTGTTTATTAAGACTTGCTAACCTGATAGTTCTCCGCTTAAATTTCTGCTGAAAAATATTGAAAGTATTTTTTATTCAACTATACATTATGTCTTATACCAACTTTTATACTAATGATGTATTCATAAGTTACGCTCATGCTGATGATGCCGGCATTTTAGGTTCTGATAAAGGATGGGTTTTAAATTTCGTTGATGACCTGGAAAAGTCTTTGGCAATGAAACTGGGCAAGAAAGAAAACGAAACACCTTTTATATGGAAAGATGAAGAACTGGAACGCAACAAATTGCTTACCGATGCATTGGTCAATGAATTAAAAAAAACGGCGGTTTTTTTAATCATTATGTCGCCTTCCTATCTAAAATCAGACTGGTGCGGAAAAGAGCTGAAACAGTTTTTGGAAATTGCACAAGACAAAAATGCATCAGGCAGAATATTTATTGTTGAAATAGATGAACTGAACAGGAATGAATATCCCACTGAAATAGATAAAAACCTGTTAACCTATAGGTTTTGGACGAAAGAAAAAGGTTCAAAAGCTAAAACATTAGGCATCCCCAAACGCGATAATGAAGAATATTATACGCGGCTGATTGATATAAGAAATGACCTTGCAAAAGAATTAACCCGCATAAAAGATTCAGCAAATACATTGCAAGCGCAACCAACTTATAAAAGCACTATTTTCCTGGCACAGGTTACAGATGATTTGGATGAAAAAAGAGAAGAAATAAAAAGATATTTAAAAGACAGCGGATATAAAATATTGCCTGAAGATAACTGGTATGCAAAGGAAAGTTTTAATGAGTTGAGGGAAGACATAAAACAAAACTTAAACCAGAGTTCGTTGTATGTGCAGCTC
>JAEWBD010000001.1 GCA_023391315.1 Bacteroidota bacterium
TTTATTTATCATGGAATTGGAAGGGAGACTAAGGATTAGGCTACTCAAAATTTCTTGGTTCGGCGTAGTCTACTTGACTGCGCCGGCCTATTATCAAATCTTTAATTTGAATTTTTCCTGCCTAACAATTTCACCCAAACATAATCATCCATTATCCTGTTATTTTTAATAACTGCTTTGCGGCGGATATTTTCAAGATAAAAACCATTCTTATGCAACACCCGCATGGATGCTTTATTAAATTCAAACACTTCGGCAAACACGCGCACAACGTCAAATTCTTTTTCAATATAATTAAGCAGAATGCGCACCGCCCTGCCGGCAATGCCTTTATTCCAGAACGGTTCGCCAACAAAATAGCCTATTTCCATGCTTTTGCGATGTATATCTGTTTGAGGTGTACAGCCAATGCTGCCCACAAGCTTTTCATTACAAATAATTGCAAAGTTCAGTTGAGGCTTTTGCTGCCTGCAATGTGATATCCATGCCTCAGCATCTTTAAGTTTGTAAGGATGCGGCAGGCTATCCCTTACATTATTCCAGATATGCCTGTTGTTGGCGATTAATGTTAGTTGTGAAATGTCTCCTTTTTTCCAGGGGCGCAAGTAAATTTCAGAATTCATCAGTTTGGTCGGCTTATGAATGGAGCTAGTTCAACAAAGCATTGTTTAATAAATGCAGCGCTATATCTTTCAAATGCACTGGCACATATATCTCTATATCACCAAAGACAAGATAACTGCTGTCCTGCCTGTTTAAAATTACAGCACGAATATCATTTTCTTCAAGCTTGCCTTTAATAATATTTGCTTCAAGATAATTTCTGGTACTATATAATTTAAACCAGCCCTGCATATTTTTATGCAATATTCATCATTAAAAGAAAGAACAGGTCTAGAATAATTAAAAATAAAATAATAAGACTCAATTTATTCTGTGACTTCCTCGTTTTAATAAGCCTCTCACCACGTGTGGTATAAATACTGTATTTACTGAAATAAAACCAGTCGGCCAGGCTGTTAAACTGCGATTTGGCTAAAAAAGAATAGGTTTTAATAATGATGAAAAATCCAATAATTGCAGAGGTTATGTAGAAAATGGTATAATAGGCGTTCATATAAGCGGTTACATTTTTTTCAATTAAGCGCAAAGCTATCTATTAGCAGCATATACAGTACTAAAGTTTTGAAAAACATTCTTTTAATATTTTAAATACGGAGGGAGCGTTCAGTTATTCAATGCCCAAATCCTTCTGTATCTGTTCCAGCGCCCTTCCTTTTGTTTCGGGCACTTTGGTTAAAACCCATATAAGCTGCAGCACCATCATGAAGGAGAAGAAAGCAAAGATGGGCCACGGGTTATCTTTAAAAATACCTTTTTTATCATCAATAAAAATAGGCGATATCAAGGTAATGAAGGCAGCACAAACCCAATGCGTTCCTGCCCCGAAAGACTGGCCCATGGCACGGATCCTGTTCGGGAAAATCTCTGAAATAAAAACCCATATCACCGCGCCTTGCCCTATGGCATGTGAGGCGATAAACATGGCTAAAAATGTAACCAGCAAGCCAGCGCTTAAGTGGTTATAAAAACACCAGGCAACGGCCGCTAAACTTATAATATACCCGATTGACCCGATTAATAATAAAGTCTTTCTTCCAATGCGGTCAATAAAATATAAACCTACAAAAGTGAATACAAGGTTAGTTCCGCCAATTGTAATGGAGCTTTTTAAAGAATCGTTTGCAGCCAGGCCTGCGCTTTCCAAAATGCGCGGCGCATAATATAAAATGAAATTGATACCTGAAAACTGATTAAAGAAAGCAATAAAAAAGGCAAGGCTTAAAACAGTTACATGCTTTTTGCTGATAAACGGCGCTTTCTTACCGCCGCCATCTTCATGCTGAACGGCATTTTTAATTTGTTCAATTTCTTCATTTGTATTGCCCACGCCCAGCTTTGATAATATTTTCCGGGCTTCATCGTCCCTTCCTTTTGTAACCAGCCAGCGCGGGCTTTCCGGAATACCTATCACTAAAATTGAATAAATTAGTGATGGCACTGCCATAACACCAAGCATCCAGCGCCAGTCGTTGCTTCCGCCCACACCCTTTAAAAGATAGTTTGAAATGTAGGCTATCAATATGGCAAACACAATATTGAACTGGTACATCGCAACCAATCTTCCTCTTGATGAAGCTGTTGAAATTTCTGAAACATAAGTGGGTGCCGCCACAGATGATGCGCCAATGCCAATGCCGCCAATAAAGCGGAAGAAAGAAAAGGTATACGGATCTGGCGCCAATGCGGAGCCAACAGATGATACAGTAAACAGAACCCCAATCCATATCAATACTTTTTTCCTTCCGAATTTTTGCGTGGGAATGCCACCGCCCAATGCACCCAAAACCGTTCCCCACAAAGCCATCGACATAATAAAAAAGCCATGTTGCCAGGGCGTTAGATGCCAAAGCTCCTGTATGGGCTTATCAGCGCCGGATATAACCACTGTATCAAACCCAAAAATAAAACCCGCTAATGCCGCGACTAAAGAAATACCAAATAAACTTTTTCCTTTTGCTGAGATACCAGGCGTATCAATTTTGGCTTGCATAAAACTTAATTAATGGCTGTAAGCAATATGGTTTGTAAAAGTGCTTTGCCAAAATACAATGTTATTCGCAGCCGGAAATATTTTTTCAGTAATAAACAAAATAAAAAACCCGGCCTGGAAAAGCCGGGACATATTTAAATGAGAAAATTGCCTATGTAAAAAAATTTAATTGTAACAATAATTACCAAGCCATACATGCGGGTCAAGAGAAGTCGTGTTTTTTATTGTTGATGGAAACACGCTATACAATAATTGTATAAAAGAAAAGCCAGGCCGTATCTGCCACAGGTAAAGCTTTGGGCTTTCTCCCGCTTCAAATACTTCCGGTAAAATCTCGCAGATCAAACCATTGGCACAAATTTCTTCCATCTGCTCTTGTGCTGACATATTTGTTGAAGGTTGTATTTCCTTATTGCACCATTCCCGCTGGGCAAAAGAATTATTGGTAACCAGCAGGATTTCCTTTTGAGTAGCATTTGTTTTCATCTTCATTCTGTTTATCACTGATTAATCTTCATGCTTAAAACGGTTAAATTTATAAACTGGTTATACCAGCCATGTAAAATTTAATTGTGTTATTAATTAGACGCCGATTTATGTAAAAGGATACATCATTCATAAAAAAATTGCGTTAAAAAACAAGAGCTTGTTTGCTAAAGTTTTGTATGTTTGAAAACTAAATTTCTTAGCTTTGCAATCTTTAAATAATACTACAAAATGAAAAACGATAAAGAGAAAGACCTTAGTTCAGATAAACTAAAAGCACTTAAGCTAACCATTGAAAAAATTGATAAAGACTTCGGCAAGGGCAGTGTGATGATGATGAATGAACGCGGAGAGCAACAAATGGAAGTTATTTCAACCGGCTCTATTGGATTAGACATTGCGCTTGGCGTTGGCGGCCTTCCACGCGGACGTGTAGTTGAAATTTATGGCCCTGAATCGAGCGGTAAAACTACCATTGCCACGCATGTAATTGCACAGGCTCAAAAGAAAGGTGGTATTTGCGCCATCATAGATGCGGAACATGCATTTGATAGCGCCTATGCACAGAAACTCGGTGTTGATATTGACAATCTTTTGATCTCCCAACCCGATTATGGCGAACAGGGCTTAGAAATTGCAGACCGCTTAATTCTTTCAGGCGCATTGGATGTGGTGGTAATTGACTCTGTGGCAGCACTTGTACCTAAAGGCGAACTGGAAGGCGAAATGGGCGATAGCAAAATGGGTTTGCAGGCAAGGTTAATGAGCCAGGCTTTGCGTAAGCTTACTGCTACCATCAGCAAAACCAATACGGTGTGCATTTTTATTAACCAGTTACGCGAAAAAATAGGCGTGATGTTTGGCAACCCAGAAACAACCACCGGCGGTAATGCTTTAAAATTTTATTGCTCTGTGAGGTTAGATATACGCCGCACTTCCCAGATTAAAGATGGCGATGAAGCTATTGGCAACCGCGTAAAAGTAAAGGTGGTTAAAAATAAAGTTGCGCCGCCATTCCGCAGTGCGGAGTTTGATATCATTTTTGGCGAAGGCATCAGCAAGGTTGGGGAAATTATAGATATGGGTGTAGAGATGAATATCATTCAAAAAAGTGGAAGCTGGTTTAGTTATGACGGTAATAAACTTGGCCAGGGCCGTGATGCAGTAAAAAACCTGCTTTCTGATAATGAAGGCCTGGCTAACGAAATTGAAGGAAAAATAAGAGCGAGACTTATAGAAATGCAAACCGGCGTCGTTGAATAAAAGTAATAAATCTTTTTTGCGAAAACGCTGCAGATAAACTGTGGCGTTTTTTTATAACAAGGCGTTTGCTAATAATAATATCCGGCATTAAAATAATGCGGATTGTACGCAGTTTATAACTATATAGATATGCAAAAAATTATTGCTGCAACATTAATTCAACTTCCAGTAAAGCCTGCAGCTTAACTACAGAATCTTCTTTGCCGCAGAGATCGGCGAGCGTCATTTTATTTAATACCTGGTCAACCGTAAACTGGATTATTTTCCAGAGAGAACGGGCAGAGCAATCAACAGAATTGGTACAGAGATTTAAAGCGCCGATATGAGTTGCGCAGAATTTATCATCAAACAAAGCGCCGCCCAAAGTTTTCAAAACTTCATTGATATTTATTTCTGATGTGGGTCTTGAAAGCACATAACCACCTTTTTGCCCGGGCGTGCTTTTTAAAAAACCGCCCAGCCTCAATTGCCTTGTAAGCTTGGCAACATAATGCGGTGTTAAGCCCTCCGCTTCACTTATCTGAGGAATACTTAAACCATTTTCATCGCCGCATCTTGCAATGCGAATGAGAATACGAATGCCATATTCTTCCTGTGCGGTTATTTTCATTTTGTTAAGTTAATTTGTTGACTAAGTTGATTAGATGAAATGTTACTTATCAACTAATCAACCCATTCAACTTATGAATTATTGCTGTTGCTGTTCCAGCGAAAGCGGGTCAACATCATACGTTGCAATAAAATACTGTCTTAATGCTTCAACGGAAGCATCATCATTTTCTTTTGTACAAACCTTATTGTATTCCTGCATTAATGCATCAGCTATATCGCCGGCAGCACTTCTTTCAATCTGGTAACGGTGTAAAATGAATACCAGTTCACCATCTTTAAACAAGGAAATAATTGGCGAGCTCGGTGTGATGCCCGGCAAATATTTTGAGCGGAACAATGCAACCGCATCTTTTTCCATACCTGCAAAAAGCGTAAGCCTTTCATCAGGAACTACCTTGCCAAATAATGACAGCAAAGCGCCCGGTCTTGCCACTCTTGCGCCGCAACCGCAAACAGAATTTAATACAACCATTTTTACCTTACCATCGATTACGTTCAAAGCTTTATCTACTTCTTCTGCAGTAAGCAATTGTGTAAACCCATTATCTGTAAGTTCTTTACGAAATGGTGCGGCTATTTGTTCAGGATATGAAGGACCGTTATTGCCCATCAAACTATCTACGCTTATCTGTGCCATGTTTTATTAATTAAAAATTTATATTAAGAATTAGAATTTTTTTTGGTCACCATCTGCAGTAATTCTACGCATCGTTCCTTGCGTCGCAACACTTGTACTGCATCTTTTCATGTCATCTTTAGCTTCATGGTGAATAACCTCATCAATTGAAACAGCAATATTTATTATATCTTCAAATAACTCCCTTAGCGCCGGGGTTTCTGCTTTTACATGAAACCCAACTCTAATTGTGCAGCTTCACTCATCATACTTTTATCCCATGGCGGCGTCCATGTTACGGAAACATGCACATCATTCACGCCTTCAATCTCTCTTAACTTCTGATCCACTTCAACCGGAATTGTTTGCGCCGCCGGGCAACTTGGTGCCGTTAACGTCATTGTTATCTGCACGTTGTTGATGGGCAATATATCTACATTATAGATCAGGCCCAGGTCATAAATATTTACCGGTATTTCCGGGTCATATATCTCCTGGAGTTTTTCTATTACTTTGTCTTTTAGTTCTTCTTCGTTCATCATCTTATCTTAACTATTGGCCTGGCGCTTAAAAAGCGTCTGGCCAGTTATAAGTGCGCTTTTGCTTTATAAGTTAAAGCATCTCTTTTCATTCTTTCAACCATCGATAAAAAACCGTTGCTTCTTCTTTGCGTGATAAAACTGTTTAATTGAACCCGGGACATGAAATCATTTAAATCAAATTTTATTACTTCATCAAAACTGTGATTTGATAAGATTCTGATAAGAATGCTTATTAAACCTTTAGTGATATCAGAATCGCTATCTGCTTCAAAAAATATTTTATCGCCCTCTGCATGACTAACTAACCAAACCTGGCTTTGACAACCTTTGATTTTATTTTCATCAACTTTATATTTTTCATCTAAAGGATTAAGTTTATCTCCCAAATCCATTAAATAAAAATTCTTATCATTTGCTGATTCAAACAAAGAAAAGTCCTCAATAATTTCCTGTTCTATGTCTTCAATGTTTGCTACTCCACTCATCTTTTTCTTTTTAGAATTTTTTCAAGTGATGAAACTAGTTCATCAACTTCTTCCTTCGTATTATACATAGCAAAAGAAGCGCGGATTGTTCCCGGAATTCCAAATCGATTCATCAATGGTTGACAGCAATGATGACCAGTTCTAACAGCTATTCCAAAACCATCTAACAATAAACCAATATCGTACGCTGACCAACCATCTACTATAAACGAAACAACACTTGTTTTATATTTAGCCGTTCCAATCAAACGTACGCCATCAAGTTTACTCAACTTATCCATCGCATATTTTGTAAGCATTTCTTCATGTGCACGAATATTGTCTTTGCCCACTTCATTTACAAAATCAAGCGCTGCTTTAAAGGCAACAGTATCTGCAATGTTTGGTGTACCTGCTTCAAACTTGTATGGCAGTTCATTGTACGTAGTTTTATCAAACGTTACTTCTTTAATCATTTCGCCACCGCCCATATATGGCGGCATTTCTTCCAGTAATTCTTTCTTACCATACAATACTCCAACGCCGGTTGGGCCATACACTTTATGGCTGGATATAACAAAGAAATCACAATCCATATCCTGCACATCAATATTTAAATGAACAGAAGATTGTGCGCCATCTACCAATACAACAATATTATGCTGATGTGCTATATCAATAATTTCTTTTACAGGGTTAATTGTTCCAAGCGAGTTTGATGCGTGAACAATAGAAACGATTTTTGTTTTTGGCGTGATGAGGGTTGAAAACTCATCCATCATCAATTCACCATTATCATCAACCGGAATTACTTTCAGCTTTGCTTTCTTTTCCAGACACAACATTTGCCAGGGAACAATATTGGAATGATGCTCCATGCCTGAAATAATTATCTCATCACCTTCTTTGATATTTTGTCTTCCCCATGTTGAAGCAACAAGATTTATTCCTTCCGTTACACCACGGGTAAAAATTATTTCTTCACGGTATTTTGCATTGATAAATTCCTTAACTGTATCACGTGTTGCTTCAAACGCAGCCGTTGCCTCTTCTGCCAAAGAATGTATTCCGCGATGAATATTTGCATTGTATTGCTGGTAATAATTTACCAGCGCATCAATAACCACCTGTGGTTTTTGTGCCGTTGCAGCATTATCAAAATACACCAAATTTTTTCCCTTTACTTTTCTTTCAAGCACAGGAAATTGATTGCGTATTGCAGCAACATCAAACTTTTTTATATCAACATCTTCAGAAATCATAAACTCTTAAATTATAATCGCTGCGTCATTTGGACGATAGGAGAAATCTCTCAAATTTTTTACAACTTCAAATTCATGAGCTGTCTCGTTGCCTCTACATGACGATTAAATTCTAAATTCAAAACTTATTTAAAGAACTTCAATATCTAACCTTTCATCTATCTTCTTTTCCAGATAATTCTTCAACACTTCAATCTTCACCTGTTCCAAAATATCTGCGGCAAATGCATGTAATAACAAAGCCTTTGCTTTCTTCTCGCCGATACCTCTTGCACGCAAATAGAACAATGCATCTTCATCTAATTGGCCAATCGTACAACCATGCGAACACTTTACATCATCTGCAAAAATTTCAAGTTGTGGTTTTGTATTTACAGATGCTGAATCACTCATCAATACATTTTTATTTGATTGATAAGCGTTCGTTTTTTGCGCATCTTGCCTAACAAAAATCTTCCCGTTAAAAACGCCGGTTGAATTACCATCCATGATGCCTTTATAAAACTCATTGCTGAAACAATTCGGCTTTATGTTATCGACAATACTATGATTATCGACATGCGTTTTCCCATCAACCATATACAAACCATACAAATGGCCTTCATTGTTTGGCGCTTCCAAAATCATGTTGATGTTATTGCGGATTGTTCCGCCATTCAGCGTAACTGTTACACAATGCGTAAAACACTTGCCAACCTGCTGTAAATGCGTGGTGCCCACATGATGACAATTTTCATTTTCATCCTGTACTTTATAATATTCAAGCCTTGCATTTTCATACACAGCTATTTCAATCACTTCATTTGTAAAACTTTCATGCAGGCCATTATTCTTATACAACTCAACTAACTGCACCTGCGCATTTTCTTCTACCACAAATAAACTCCTTGGCTGCACAAAAACATTATCGTTTTCAGTATCTGTTAAATGATAAATTAAGATGGGTTGCTCAACTGCCTTATTCTTTTTTACCAGCACAAATAAACCATTTGCAGTAAACGCCGCATTCAAAGCATTCATACCATCTTTCATGTATTTGCTGCTTTGATTTAAATGTTGTTGCACATAATTTTTATACTCGCTTTCTGCAGCCTCATGCAAATTCAAAACAGCCAATGCATCGTTTGCAAAAGTTGAGATCTCTTTTACAAAAACACCATTTACAAAAAATAATTCAGCAGCAGATGCAGTTTGCAACCGCACATTGTTCAACGTTTCTTTTGTTGGAACAACAGCCGTTGTATGCACTGCAAAATTCTTGTTCGTTAAACCTGTCAGTCTCGTGTATTTCCATTCTTCGTTGCGCGAAGTTGGAATACCAGATTTATTAAATAATTCAAACGCTTTTGCACGCAAAGAACCAAGCAAACCATTACCTGCCGCTGCATTCAATTCGTTGTATTTATCCTGTATCGTTTCTGTTAAACTCATATTCCCTCACCCTCTATCCCTCTCCATAAATGTAGAGGGAGGCCGGGCTTTTGTTTTTTAATTTATATTATGTAGTGACACTTCAACATTTGTTTTTCAATCAGCTTGATAATTGCTTTCAGCATTTGAATGATTATTATGTAACCAGCTTTTGTATTTCAATTAAACTTCGTTGCGTCGCACACTTCCACTGATGTACTTTAATCAACATTTCAACGTATCAACCAATCAACTTCTTCAAATAACTTCCACCTGTGCAAATTGGGGCTAAACTTCTTCAGCAACTGTTTGCTTAATGAAATCATAACCTTTTTCTTCAAGCTCTAACGCCAATTCTTTACCACCGGATTTTACAATACGGCCTTTATATAATACGTGCACAAAATCCGGAACGATATAATCCAGCAAACGCTGGTAGTGCGTTATCAATAAAACAGCATTATCTTTTGTCTTTAATGTGTTCACACCATCGGCAACAATGCGTAATGCATCAATATCAAGTCCGCTGTCTGTTTCATCTAAAATCGCAAGCTTTGGTTCAAGCATTGCCATTTGAAATATCTCGTTCCGCTTCTTTTCACCGCCGCTAAACCCTTCATTTAAAGAACGGCTTAAAAGCGATTGATCAATCTTCACCAGCTTCATTCTTTCTTTCATCAGCTTCAAAAAAGAAACCGCATCTAAAGCTTCCTGTCCGCGATGTTTGCGGGCTTCGTTCACGGCTGTTTTAATAAAGTTTGTTGTGCTTACACCCGGAATTTCAATTGGGTATTGAAACGCCAAAAACAAACCTTCTCTTGCTCTTTCTTCAGGCGACATTTCTAATAAATCAACGCCATCAAATTCAACAGAACCATCGGTTACTTCATAATCGCTTCTGCCTGCCAACACAGATGCCAAAGTGCTTTTCCCGGAACCATTCGGTCCCATAATCGCATGCACTTCGCCAGCATTGATGTGCAGATCAATTCCGTTTAAAATTTTCTTGTCTTCTATTTGTGCGTGTAAGTTGTTAATCGTTAACATAGTAGCCTATCCCTAAATCCCTTTCCTAAAGGAAAGAGACTTTAGAGCGTTTAATTTTTATAGTTTATAATTTTATACATGTTCTTAAATAACTCCCTTTAGGGCTGGGGCTATCCAACCGAGCCTTCCAAACTAATCGCCAGTAGTTTTTGCGCTTCAACCGCAAATTCCATTGGCAACTGGTTCATCACTTCTTTTGCAAAACCATTTATAATTAATGCAACGGCGGTTTCTGTATCAATGCCGCGCTGATTGCAATAGAAAATCTGGTCTTCGCCAATCTTGCTCGTTGTTGCTTCGTGCTCAACTATGGAAGTGCTGTTTTTCGTTTCGATGTAAGGGAAAGTATGTGCGCCGCATTTATCGCCCAACAACAAAGAATCGCATTGAGAGAAATTACGGGCATTATGCGCATTTTTTCCCACCTGCACCAGCCCGCGGTAACTGTTCTGACTTCTGCCGGCAGAAATACCTTTGGAAACAATACGGCTGCGGGTGTTTTTTCCCACATGCATCATTTTTGTCCCTGTATCAGCCTGCTGAAAATTGTTGGTAACAGCCACAGAATAAAATTCGCCTGTTGAATTATCGCCCTTTAAAATAACACTTGGATATTTCCAGGTGATGGCTGAGCCGGTTTCAACCTGCGTCCAGGAAATTTTTGCATTCGCACCACAAATACCACGTTTAGTAACGAAGTTATAGATGCCGCCTTTACCGTCTTTATCGCCGGGATACCAGTTTTGAACTGTTGAATATTTTATTTCACCTCCATCCAAAGCAATGAGTTCAACAACGGCTGCGTGTAATTGGTTTTCATCGCGCATTGGCGCCGTGCAACCTTCCAAATAACTTACATAAGCACCTTCATCGGCTATTAACAATGTTCTTTCAAACTGGCCGGTATTTTCAGCATTGATGCGGAAATAAGTTGATAATTCCATCGGGCAGCGAACGCCTTTCGGAATGTAACAAAAAGAGCCATCGGTAAACACGGCAGAATTCAGCGCAGCAAAATAATTATCTGTCATCGGAACAACAGAACCGAGGTAATTTTTTACCAATTCAGGATGGTTGTGAATAGCTTCTGTGATGGAGCAGAAAATAATACCTTGTTCAGCAAGCTGTTCCTTAAAAGTGGTGGCAATGGAAACGCTGTCAATCACCGCATCAACTGCAACCCCGGAAAGGCGTTTTTGTTCCGTTAAGGAAATGCCGAGTTTCTCAAAAGTTTTGCGGAGCTCGGGGTCAACTTCATCCAGGCTTTTTGGCTTTGCCTTTTGCTTTGGCGCCGAATAATATTTAATTGCCTGGTAATCAATTTTTGGATAAGAAATATTTGCCCAGGCCGGCTCTTTATCTTCAATACTTTTCCAGTAACGGAAAGCCTTTAAACGCCATTCGAGCATCCATTCAGGCTCTTCCTTTTTTGCTGAAATAAAACGGATAATATCTTCATTCAAACCGAGCGGGGCTTCATCTGCCTCGATATTTGTAACAAAACCATATTTGTAATCACTGAGAGCGGTTTGCTCTA
>JAEWBD010000138.1 GCA_023391315.1 Bacteroidota bacterium
TATAAAATGGCTGAAACCAGAACGGAACTTTTTTAGCGGTAATGCCGCTAAGATCGCCGGCGTAATAACCACCGCCTTTCTGCAGAGCGGTGCTGCCGCCCAGCATAAGCCAGCCTTTACCAATTGAACGAACGGGGATATCGTTGTAATTACGCAATGAAAGTATCTGGCGTATCATCACCACGCGGTTGCCTTTAAGCAAGTCGTTTGTTATAGGAATATACTTGCTTGCCGCTTCGCTGGTGCCGCTGCTCAGGGCATAATATTTTATTCTGCCGGGCCAGCAAACATCCGGGTAGCCCTGCAGGGAACGGTGCCACCAGGCATCATAAATTTTATTATAATTAAATAAGGGAACCTTTTGCTGAAACAGCTTAACACAGTTTTCCTGCAACCCAATTTCATCAAAACGGTATTGCTGGCCAAACTCGGTAAATCTTGCTTTGTGTAATAATTTTCGTAATACACGTTCCTGCTGCCTTTTAAAATCATTTTGCGGCAGGCCAAGTCGTGCACGAATAGTTTCAGGAAGTTTGATATCAAACAATGCCATCCAGTGGTCTTTATTCAACTTACGAAACTAAGGAAATTTTACATCAGCATAGCAATTTCATTTAGCTCTTAACTAATCAATAGGATAAACGGTTGTACAAAATAAAGTAAGATATATTTGCGCATGCTTAAACAGGTATTATTAGAGGCGGTTAAAACTGCAGCCGCAATTATGAAAGACTATTCCACCCGCAGTTTCTCCATCAGCAATAAAGAAGGCATTAATAACCTTGTAACAGAAGTGGACCATAAGTGTGAGGAAGCCATTTTTGCGATCATCAGAAAAAACTATCCTGACCATTACATTTTAAGTGAAGAATCCGGCGAAATTGCACAGGATTCGAACTACAAGTGGATAATAGATCCTATTGACGGTACCGTAAATTATGCCAATCATATACCGATATGCTGCGTAAGCATAGGCGTTGAAAAAGATGGTAAAATGGAACTGGGCGCAGTTTATAATCCTTTTATTGATGAGTTGTTTTTTGCAGAACGCGGCAAAGGCGCAAGCTTAAACGGGCAGCCGATACATGTGAGTAAAACGCAGCATTTAGCTAACAGCTGCCTGGTTACCGGTTTCCCCTATACTTACCTTGATATGCCAAACGGCCCGTTGGAAGTGTTTGGAAAATTTATAAGAAAAGGCGTTCCGGTAAGGCGGTTTGGCAGCGCAGCCATCGATCTTTGTTATGTTGCAGCCGGCCGTTTTGACGGGTTCTTTGAACATAAATTGAATGCCTGGGACAGTGCCGCGGGTTTCTTAATCATTGAAGAAGCAGGCGGCAAAGTAACCGATATGAAGGGAGATTATTATAATCCTTACCAGCCGGGCATTATTGCCACAAATGGTATTATACATGACGATCTGTTAAGAGTAGTACAGGGTGGGGAAGTAGAGTAATTGTAGTCTGAATGTATATCATAAATAATCAGTGTTTAATCCTGCATTCAAAAATCGTAAATAGCAATGAGTAACCGCACAGAAATATCAACGTTGGGAGAATTTGGTTTAATCAATCATCTTACAAAAAATTTTGAAATAAGTAATGCATCCACTATTGTGGGCGTGGGCGATGATGCCGCCGTAATTGATCATTATGGAAAACAAATTGTAGTTACTACCGATCTTTTAATTGAAGGTGTGCATTTTGATTTAATGTACACACCTTTAAAACATCTTGGTTATAAAAGCGTGGTTGTAAACCTGAGCGATGTGTATGCCATGAACGCAACGCCTGCGCAAATCACCGTGAGCATCGGCGTAAGCAACCGCTTCAGCCTTGAAGCGCTGAATGAATTTTATGAAGGCATTTATGCTGCCTGCGAAAAATATAATGTTGACCTGGTTGGCGGCGATACATCTTCCTCTCAGAAAGGGTTTATTATTTCTGTCACGGCGATAGGAGAGGTGGCACCTGATAAGTTTGTAAAAAGAAGCACCGCCAATAAAGGCGATTTAATTTGTGTAAGCGGCGATTTAGGCGCTGCCTTTTTAGGCCTTACCTTACTGGAAAGGGAAAAAAGCATTTATCTTGAAAACCCGCAGATACAGCCCGATCTTGAAGGGGAGAGCTATATTGTTGGCCGGTTTTTAAAACCCGAGGCACGAAAGGACATCATAGAATATTTCGCGGAGCAAAATATTGTACCAACCGCAATGATGGATATAAGCGATGGTTTAAGCAGTGAAATATTGCATATCAGCAACCAAAGCAATTTAGGCTGCAGGCTGCATGAAGATAAATTGCCTATTGCCGAAGAAACGCGCCTGGCTGCTTTTAAGTTTGGTTTGGACCCCACCGTTTGTGCATTGAACGGCGGTGAAGATTATGAATTGATTTTTACGGCGAAACAGGACGATTATGATAAGCTTGTTTTGAATGATAATATCAGCATAGTTGGTTACATGACTGAATTGGATGAAGGCCGCAAACTGATAAGTAAAGGTGGTAATGTTTTTGACATCACGGCGCAGGGATGGAATGCATTAAAATAAACTATTTCAATTTAAAACTGTACATCAAAACGCTTTTCTTCTCCGTCTCTCGAAATGATCAGCGCTGTTTTATCGCCTTTTTTAAAATGCTGCAAGGCTTGCATGTAGGTTTGTACATCCACAAATTTAAAATCACCTAACTGCAACAAAACATCACCGGGTTTAAGGCCGATTTTTTCCGCCGTTTTGCCTTTGCTTACGCCATCAATGCGCATACCGGCGCCGGTATAACCATAATCGGGCATTACGCCTAAAGTTACGGGCAGGCTCACAC
>JAEWBD010000027.1 GCA_023391315.1 Bacteroidota bacterium
TTGGTATAAAGCTCATGGCTTTGCCCACCAATACCCCATACATAAATATTTCATCACCCTCCTTTAAATCAACCAGTGCGTACTTGTGCTTGGCAGGTATGTTTTCCTGTATTTCCACCTGCGGTAAAGCAGGCTGGTTAATTTGCTCTCCTTTATATAAAACCGTTAGTGCAACGGCTACATTATCTTTCGGGTGAATGCGTAAAACTTTTGTTTGCATAATAATTTAATAACAGGATGCTCTAATGTTAAAGCTTCCAAAATAAACGGGAATAGCTATACAAAATTTATTTTGCCGGTAAATACTAATTGTATTTTAGCAACTGCGAATTTATTTGTTTAATAGTTACACCTTACAAAACGGATGCATCTTTTGCCAAAAAACAAATCAACTGTACAAGTGAGTGACACAACGAAGCTTAATAGCATTACTGCTGTCGGCTTAATAAAAAAAGTACCGGCAAAGCGAAGCCTGCTGGCCGCTTTATTGCTGACAGGCGGCACATGTTTCGCACAGCAAACGCTAACGCTTGACAGCGCTATAGCTATTGCATTGCGCAATAGTTATGATATTGAAATAGCGAGGAATAATGTTGAAGCCGCAAACATTGGTAACAGTTATGGCATGGCAGGCGGCTTGCCTGTTGTAACAGGCACGGCTACCGACAGGGAGCAACTGAATGCAGTAAATCAAAAAATAAGTACAGGGGAACATATTAACCGCAACTCTGCTGCCGGTAACACAGCCACCGCAGGATTGCAGGGCAGTATTCTTTTGTACAACGGCATGCAGGTGGTGGCAACCAAACACCGGCTGGAAGAACTGGAAAAGCAAAGCCAGGAATACCTGAACGCAAATATCATAAACACGATTGCCACAGTAATGACGCAGTACTATGATGTGGTGCGCCAGCAGAGTTATTTAACAACGCTTGATACGTCCATTGCAGTAAGCCAGCAACGGCTGAATATTGTAAAAACACAGTTAGGAGTGGGCCTGGCTAATAATGCCGACCTTTTTCAATCGCAGCTTGATTTGAATGCATTGATACAATCAAGAAAATTACAGGAGCTTGCCATTGAACAGGCTAAAACAAGTTTACTGACCTCGCTTACTTTGAAACCAGACAGTAATATCGTAATTGATGATTCAATAACCGTTGACCAAAGCCTGATGCTGGAAGATGTAATGAATAATATTTATCAGAGTCCTGATATTACGGCAGCCAGCATGCAGGTTACTATAAACCAGTTGATAGAAAAGGAAACAGCAGCGCAGCGATACCCTTCACTATATGCCAATGCAGGATATAACTATAACCGTTCACAAACGGCTGCGGGTAATGTATTGCTTAACCAAACGTATGGCCCGTATTTGGGCGTGAGCCTGACTATCCCTATTTATAATGGGTCTGTTTATAAACGCCAGCAAAAAATAGCGGCGATAAATACGGACAATGCACGGCTGCAGCAGGATATTATCGTACGTGACAATACTTCCAATGCGGTGAAGAATTACCAGGCTTATCAGAAATCTTTACAGCAAATGCAAACCCAGCAGGAAAGTTATGCGCTTGCCAAACAATTGCTTGATCTTGTATTGATGAAATTCCAGGCGCGGGTTGCCACTATTGTTGATGTAAAGAATGCCCAGGAAAGCTTCGCCAACGCTGGTTATCTCCTGGTAAACATGAGTTATGCCGCGAAAGCTGCTGAAATTGAAATGAAGCGGCTAACATACCAGTTGCGATAAATATTATTGTTGTGCCGGCTTTAAATTATATGGCCGTGGCGCAAAAACAGCTAAACCATTAAGTAAATAAATTATACTGACCGGTTAATATTGCCTCAAATATTGACAGCAAAATATGCACAATAAAAAACCGCGCTGAATTTTCAACGCGGTTTTTTGGTGAGACTTCTAATATTTATTTTCTGCCTGCGAAGCGGCTTAACAACTTTAGAATTTCAATATACAGCCAAATCATAGTTACGAGCAAACCAAAAGCGCCGTACCATTCCATGTATTTGGGAGCGCCCATTTCAGCACCTTTTTCTATCATATCAAAATCTATGATAAGGTTTAAAGCTGCAATGGCAACAATAAACAATGAAATGCCAATGCCTAATAAAGAGCTGTCGTACATGAATGGAATATTCACGCCAAATACCCTTAACAGCAACGTAATAACATAAAATATGGCAATACCCGCGGTGGCGGCAAAAATGGTTGACTTGAATTTTTCTGTTGCTTTTATAACCCTGAAATTATACAGCAGGAACATGGCCAGTGCCACGCCAAACGTTAAACCCACAGCCTGCATAACGAGGCCCGGATACCTTTCGCTGAAAGCATCATTTAATATGGCCGATATAGCGCCAAGAAAAAGGCCTTCAAGAATGCCGTAAGCCGGTGAAAGATAAGGAGCCAGCGTTGGCTTGAAACATATTGCCAAAACTGAAATTAAGCCACCGATTATGCCAACCCACATTAAGGTTACCATGGTTTGCTGCTGGTTATTGTAATATAAATACCATGTATAGGAAGCCGCAGCCAGCACCATAAATAAAAGAAACCCGAATTTGCCAATGGAGCCACGGACGGTCATAACACCGGTATCGCTTTGATCCAGCGAACGGCTGAAAATTTTCTGAGATAAGGTTGGATTATCTGATTGAAAAAGTGCCATAATTACTCAATATTTAGTTTGCGTGAAGATAGCAGAAATTTTTTTTGAAGAATAGTTAATTTGTAAGATGAAATCAGTCCGGAAAACCAAAAATTGAGAAAGTTCGGGAAGCAGGAAGAAACCTTTCCGCTTTTCGGACTTTCGCAATTCCTAACTACTTTTTCTCACTCATATAAAATACCAGCTTGCCGCCATTCATAATTTCATCGTAAGTAATATACAAACGGTCAAGCGGTTTATCATTCAGCAAGACTTTTTTCACATACACATTTTTATCGCTTTGATTGATGGCCTGCACCTCTAATGTGTTGCCATTTTCCAAATGCAATACGGCATCATCAATGGCAGGGCTGCCAAGCGAGTATTGCCCACTGCCCGGCGCCACCGGATAAAAACCAAGCGTTGTGAAAATATACCATGCACTCATCTGGCCGCAATCGTCATTGCCGCCCAAACCATCAGGGCCGGTATGATATTGCTTTTGTAAAATCATGCGCACACGTTCCTGCGTTTTCCAGGGCACACCGGCAAAATTGTATAAGTAAGCTACATGGTGGGAAGGCTCGTTGCCATGTACATAATTGCCGATAATTCCATCGCGGGTGATGTCTTCCGTCTCGGCAAAAAATTCATCGGGTAAATGCATGGTGAATAAAGAATCAAGGTGTTGAACAAAACGTTTTTTTCCACCCATCATCGTTATTAATTGTTCAGGCTGATGCGGCACATACAAACTGTAATTCCAGGCATTGCCTTCAATAAAACCCTGCCCGTTTGTGGTAAGCACATCAAATTCTTTTCTGAAGCTTCCATTGCTTAAACGCGGCCGCATAAAATGAACAGAGGAATCAAATACATTTTTAAAATTTTCAGAACGCTTCATATACTCGTTATACACATCCATTCTTCCTAACTTCTTTGCAGCCTGTGCCAAACTCCAATCGTCGAAAGCATATTCCAGTGTTGTTGAAACACCCGTTCCGTTTTTATCAATAGGAATATATCCTTTATCCAAATAATAATTCAGGCCATCATAATTCCTGTTGCTGCTGGTGGTAATACATGCATCCAATGCTTTATCTGCATCAAAACCTTGTATATTTCCTTCAACAATGGCTTCGGCAATCACAGGCACACTATGATAGCCGGTCATGCACCAGTTCTCATTGGCAGAATTACTCCATATAGGCAGCATGTGCTCAGCACTTTGATCATAATGTGCAAGCATGCTGCTTATCATATCTGCATTGCGTTTCGGCTGAATGATGTTTAACAAAGGATGCAATGCCCGATACGTATCCCACAAAGAAAAAGTAGTGTAGTTGGTAAAACCATCAGCTTTATGAATATTCTGATCAAGTCCGCGATAAGAGCCATCAACATCCATATAAGTTGTTGGGTTAATGAAGGCATGATACATGGCTGTATAGAAATTTATTTTCTCTTCCTTTGTTTTTGACTGAATGGCAATTTTGCTTAATTCTTTTTGCCATTGCTGCTGTCCTGCGTTTCTAACCGCATCAAAATCCCAGCCCGGCGCTTCAGTTCTTAAATTCATCAATGCATTGTTGGTGCTTACCGGCGATAAAGCAAATTTGATCTTTATCTTTTCGCCTTCATCTGTTTTAAAATCGAAATAAGCCCGTATTTGCCGGCCCGCTATTTCAGTAAAGTTTTTTGACTGATCCCATCTTCTCCAAAACCCGCGGTACACCTGTTGTTTTGAAAAATTTTTATTGCCATAAGCAATAAACGGTTTTGAAAAACTCATCGCAAAATATAAATAGCGTGTTCTGCCCCAGCCATTGGTTTGGCGAAAGCCTGTAACCAATGTATCGTTTTCAATTCTTAAATAAGTCCATACGTTTTTATCTTCATAATTATAAATGCCACTCATTAAATCGAGGATGATATGAGCGCTGTCGCTTTTGGGAAATGTGTATTGATGAAAGCCGACCCTTGTTGTTGCCGTAAGCTCTGCCAGGATATTGTATTTATCAAGTTTTATTTTATAATAATCCGCTTCGGCTGTTTCATTATCATGAGAAAACGGGGAACGAAAACCTGATGCAGGATTGACTGCCGTACCGGGATTTAACTGCAATGCACCCACCGTTGGCATAATCAAAAAATCACCCAAATCAGAATGACCGGTGCCATTAAAATGCGTGTGGCTGAAACCCACAATGGTTTTATCGCCATACTGGTAACCTGCACAATATTTATATACATCCGGATTATATCTTCCGTTCATTTCATACGGAATAGTATCTGTATCCGGGCTTAACTGCACCATGCCAAACGGCACTGTGGCGCCGGGGAAAGTATGGCCCATGCGCTGTGTGCCGATTATAGGTTTTACATACTGCACATAGTTTTCATTATTGTTTTGAGCAGAAGCAGAAAAAGGAATAGCCAAAAAAAGAAAGGAATAACGTTTAAACATCCGTGTTGTTTTTAATAATTGAAGTGCCGCAAAACTGCTGATTATTTTTGAAAGAACAGTATTAAAACAGTAAGCCTATATGTTGATGGCTGTGTAAATATTATGGATTGATATAAGTGGCCTTCGAAATAATTTCCTTTATATTATTGTCAAGTATTTCAGCAGATTCCTGTAAATAATGCAGTAACTCTTTGGTTTCTTCATCGGGTATTTTGGTTTCGTCTATCAGGCTGGTTAAAGCCAGTATGTTTGCGAGAGGCGCCCTTACTATATGGGCATTTAAATAGGCAATGTCTTTAAGCCGTGCATTCTGCTCTGATACTCTTTGTTCCTGTTTTTCAGCCCTGCTTTTGGCTTCTACCAGTTCTTCTTTTGTTTTTCTTTCAAAATATATACCTATGTAAGCAAAAACACTGCATAAAATAGCGGCGGTTATGCTGTTAAAAGTAAAACGGGAAGGAAAGGTTTTAAGTGATATGTGCTGCCAGGTGCTGGTACGCTTGCAAAACAAAATGCAAATGCAAAACGCTAATACTGTAAATGAGAGGTATATGATCGTGTCGGTTTGCATACTCTTGCTGTTGCTTAATAAAAAGGGGATAGCAAAAAGCAGGGCAAAATAATAAAGAAAACCGCCCATGTCAAGGCCTTCTGCAAAAACAAGCAGCCCCATAAATATATCTGATGAAATAATAAGAATGCTGATTATATGTTTGGTTTTCCCCTGCCGTATAAAGTATAGAACAATGCACAATGTAAGGGCGAATAACAATCCCAATAACGAGGAGATAAGGTGGCCCCTGAAGAAATTAATCACGGCGTTCATTAATATAACAAACAAGGCAAAAGCTGCAAAACGAAACATCTTTGTTTTCTGTTTCAGAATACTTTCCGGCTGGCTTATCGAAGTCATTAATATTTGGATTTTTTAAGACCAAGGCCACTTGTAACAAGAAGCTTTTTCAAAGTGGTAAAATTATCCTTTTTAAACAATTCGCGGTTAGAAAAACAGGGTGTGTTTCCTTAATTGTTATACACAGGTATAAAGTAGCCTGTTGCCAGTTTATCTTTAATGTATGCTAAAGCACAAAGCATTCCGCCTGGAATGCCTGTGCTGTTTTAAAACCGGAATGTTTAGGGCAGAATTGGTTTAGTTCATATTGTACGGATAAAAACGGGATAACTACAACTTGTCTTCATTATGGTACGGATTAAGAACGGGCTTTAAAATGGTTTTGCAGGATACGGATAAAACGAGCTAATAATTGGATACGGTATGGATTAAAAACGGACTAAGTAAAAACAGACGATAAAAAAAATGGTTAAAAAGCCTATAAACTCGGCAAGAAAAATTTTATTCAGAGAATTTATTTTAGTTGATAGAGCCGGCTTTAAAAAGATAGCAGCTATGTACGATAAAAAGGAGAAAACCAGGCTAATGCAATAACCATACATCAGCAATTTTGCCGCAGATGCCGCCTGGCTAAAATCCCGGGCGTTGCTGCCAGTTAAGTTTAAAGAAATTGATGCGAACAGGAGAATGCCGGTGAGGTTTAGTATAAGCAAAACAATGCCGTAAGGTAATTTTTTTGCCATTGTAATTGTTTTATTGTGTTAACAGTTTTGGTTTTGCTGGAGCAGTTGATCTTATTTTTCGGTTATGCAACCCTGTTATATTTGCTAATAATAACGCTGCTGCACTTATCAAGCATATGAAATACTTCATGAAATTCCTTTTCGCCATAATGAAACGGATCAGGAACATTTTCATTACTGCCGGCGTTCAGCTCATTCATTATCAGTTTTACCTTACCGAGATTCCTGTTTCCAGGATACCTTGTTTCGATGATGTTTTTTATATCGGCAGACATTGCATAAATAATATCGAAGCTTTCAAGATCTTCTTCGGCAAAAAGCCTGGCTTTCTGATCTGATATATCAACACTATTCATCAAAGCAACTTTTTGTGAAAGTTCATGCGGCGCTTTGCCAATATGATAAGCTGCAATAGCTGCGCTGTCAACAAACCAGTTTAAATTTTCGGCCCGGGCTTTGGTTTTTAATATGCCTTCTGCAAGCGGCGATCTGCAGATATTTCCTTTACAAACCATCAGAATTTTCATGTGTTATTAAATTTGTGATGCAAAAATAATCTGGCATAAAAGCCTCCTCAATCTTAATCGTTGAATGGGCATGATTCATCGTTGAATGATTTATTCTGCCGACGAACTGATGAAAAGTGGTTTTAAATTCAGGTGGGAATTAATAATTGCCACAAATGCACAGGTATTTATCCATGCATTTATGGCAACAATTTTAGAAAGCTTATATAATTATTTTATGCTGATTCATTATTTAATAATCATGCGTCAGCAAAAAAGCGGCCTGCTTATCCGCCCGCAATTTCTCCTTTCTTTTTCCTGTTGAAATGATTGGTTTCCGGGCCGGCCATTTTCACAATCTTTGGTGTAAATGTTCCAATTATATCCACCAATGCTGCCTGGCTTTTCATTACATCATGAATGTTTTTATAAGCAAACGGCGCTTCATCCAAACCACCGCCCAGCAACCTTACACTATGCTTTTGCAATTCTTCTTTTAAAGCATTATGGGTAATATTTGCCATCGCCGCCGTTCTGCTCATTTTCCTTCCCGCACCATGGCTTGCAGAATTAACGGAAGCCATTTCGCCTTTACCTTTTACAATAAATCCATTCGCTGTCATACTTCCCGGAATAATGCCTAACACATCTTTACCGGCAGGCGTAGCGCCTTTCCTGTGAACAATAACTTCCCTGTCTTCATACATTTCCTTCCATGCAAAATTGTGGTGGTTCTCAACCATTGTTACAGGCTGCCTTCCCAACTGCTTTGCAATTTTTGCATGAATGATATGGTGGCAGGCGCTTGCATAATCACCAGCGAGATTCATAGCCATCCAATATTCTATTCCCTCCGCTTCATTTAAATCTAACCACGCAAGATTTTTTGCTTCCTGCGGCAATCTTCTTTTGCTTACAGCAATCCTGGTATAATGATTGGCAATATTTGCACCTAATGCCCTGCTGCCGGAGTGTGATAACAGACCAAGATATACGCCGGGCTCCACATTCAGTATCTCATCTTTTTCAGTAATTGCTACTTCACCAAATTCAACAAAATGATTTCCGCTCCCGCTGCTGCCCAACTGTTTCCACGCCCTGCCCTGCAAACTCTTTAATAAGGATGTTGACTGAAATATTTCGCTATCCATTATTGCATGTTCGGCAGGCTGCTGAAATGTGGCGCCGCTGCCGAATAATGTAGCTTCATTAATTTCCCTTACAAAAAAATTTTCCCTGTTGGTTAACTCTTTTCCATCAACATCAAAAATGCTTAAACACATTCTGCAGCCAATGTCCACGCCAACGCCGTAAGGAATGATGGCGTTGTCTGTTGCGAGTACGCCACCAATCGGCAATCCGTAACCATGATGCGCATCAGGCATTAAGGCGCCTGCTACTGCAACAGGCAGTTTTGCGGCACTGTACATTTGATGAAAAGCGCCTTGTTCAATATGTTCCGCACCAAATATGCTGAACTGAATTCCCGCATTATTTAATGAAATCTCCGCTTCGCCGGTTTTTTCTTTTGGCAATAATTTTTCTGCAATTATGCCAAGTATTTTATCGCTTTTATATTCCAGTGGAGAAGCCAGTACGGCCTGTAAAATTGCTGTTGCTTCTTCTTTAGCGTGATGTTTAAAATGTTTTTCCATCACCTGCATGGCAACAGGAATAACAGGGCTTTCAGGAAAACCAATTGCCCTTAATTCTTTTGCCGTTATTTTTAGTTTACTCATTGCATGTTTGTTTTGATTGATAAAAGATAAAGAACCGGTTAGCCGAAAGACTAAACCTGTTCTTTATTTCCGTTGTGATGCTTCATAAGTTAGCACCGGCCTGCATTGTTGAAAAATCTATTATCACCTTCAACGCTGGTGTGCCGATTCAAAGAAAATGAGTAACCCCTGTAAGAAGTTGTTCAGGCTCCTTTCAATAATGCTTTATATTTTCTTGCTCTTTTATTAATGCTTCTTCTGTGCACTAAATTCAGCATCTTAATGGTTTTGGTTTCGCCAAAATACTTTACAAGTGTTTTGATTAAAAAGCTGTTGTTCATTTCCATCCTCCTTTTTTTTAAAATATTTTTCAGCAGTAAAGCATAAAAAAACCGGTCGTTTTTGCGACCGGCTTTTTTTATACAAACATCTATTTGTGTATGGATTCAATCCGGTCGCTTGCGTATGCCCTTATATGTTTTCTCTGAGTTTTCAATGGTACTGTTCAGCGATACATAGTAATTGCATTGCATTGATAAAAGCATATTATCAAACATTATAAATCGTGTATGTCGCGTATGGTTTCGCACCAGCATTTACTGTTTATACGTTTTATTCATAATAATATTCATTTAGTTTTTCCAGGCAGCACATAAATAAAAAACCCCGCTTTTTTGCGGGGCTTTATGTTTTTTTAATCCGTTTTTTATTACAAATTATATGCATCACATGCCCCGCAAATGGTATAGTTCATTGCTGAACTACACTTATTTGTAAAATCAATATGTAATGATTTTCGTTGCATGATAAATTTTTCTTTACGATTGCAAAGATCGTGTTATTAGTTTCATACTTCCAAATTTTCAGAAGTATTTTTTTTAAAATGTTCATTTTTTACTTGCAAATAGCAAGTATTTATAAAAAATTAAGTATAGATTTTATTAATTCCCTGAAGAAATATTTTATGGTGAAGCGGGCGTTTTGATTAAAGCATATAAAGATGAGTAAACTGCATACTAAAAGGATGGCAATAGTTTTGATTTGTTTGGTTTTCATTCTTATCAATACAAAAGCCTTTTTTACTTCAAGCCCTTTGTAATTAATTTGATCATTGAATAAATGGTGTTAATTCATTTCTAACTTTCACTTCTGTATTGCCCATGCTATGGTGTTAGTTGCAAGACACAAAATAGCTAACAGTATAATTATCTTATTCGGTTTCATCTTTATATACATCAAGTTCATTATTAAAAAAATTATCTAAAACTTTTAAAAAGTTGTCGGGTACTTTCTCAAAATAATCTTTTGCTTTATCAGGCAAAATATTTATTTTTTGATACCATCCTGAAGAGATTGTCTCATAAAAACTTGAAATATCAGCCAGGATATCAAAGCTCAAATCCTTATCATTAAAAGTTAATACTACAATAAAATTTACCACATTTTCTTTATAGCCTATTTCATCTGACTCTTCAAAAAACTCAAATGAAATACTATAAGAAAATACAGGGCGGGTTTGTGCTAATATTAATGTCTTTTTTATTAAAAAGTCTTGCAGCAATTTTGCTTTCAGATATTCATAAACATCCAGTTCAATCTTATTTAAAATAGCAGTTAAATAAGAATGCATGTTTTTGTAATTTCTATGCTTCAAATACTTTTGTCTTTCCATGTGAAATTATTTACAAGCGCCCGCCAGTTCTTTGCTTAATTCGTGTTCATCTCCCCCTTTTGACCAATCTTCCAAAGCTTCTTTCATGCTTATTCCTTTTTCATCCAAATATTTTTGACTGGGTCTGAGACTAACATGATCCTTTCCATCTTGAATAGCTTCCAACGAGCTAAGTTTAGTAACATCTATCTCTTTTACATCTGCCCCCATCTTTTGAAAGAATTTCTGCGTTTGAGCATTATTTTTAGGCTTTGACGAAATACCTGGCATATGATCCATGCCAGCCAAATCGTTAGCATCCGGAGAAAAAGTCGGTTGCCCTGGTTTTACACCTCTGAAAACGCTTCCTTCGGTAACCGGTCTGGGTGTAAAAGGAGCTAGTCCAAATCCATCAATATATATGCTCGGGTCCTGAACATAATTATAAAAATTTAACCCTCCGCTCAATGTTATTGGATCCTGACTAACATATCTGCCATCATTACCATCATAATACCTAAACCGGTTATAATACAATCCCGTTTCCTCATCTTCATATTGTCCCTGGTACCTGAACGGGCAGTCTGTTAAAACTCCAGTATACTGCTTCCTTATTTTTCCGTAAATATCATATTCAACGCTCCATGTTTGTTTGCCATCACTACCATACATTTCTACCGGCGTGCCAAGATAATCTGTAATAATGCTTTGCTGTTTTCCATTTTCTATTTTGGCTGCAGGCTTAAAGGTTCCTTCATCAAATATCCAGGATATTAAATTATCAACGGGCTCCGTTTTGTTCTTACTTACTTCTCCATATTCATCAATGGTTGTTTGCGGCCTTTTTTTTACAGCATACTTCCATTCATGCAAAGGCGTGTTGCCATCCCATATCCAACGGGTTATATTGCCATTATAAATTTTTGCAGTCCTTCTTCCCAGTGCATCATATTCAAAGTTCACTTCTTTTCTATCAGGTCGTATAACCTGTTTCAGCATGCCATTGCCGTTCCATTTATACAACCATTTAACGCCATCCTGCGAAGTTTTTGAAATAAGGTTGCCTTCTTCATCGTAACTGTATTTTACGCCATCACTTTCCAGCAACCTGCCGCCGTTTCCGTATTTGCGGTCTTGCTGCTCTTTTGTTTTATAAAGATTGCCCGCCTTGTCAGGCATACGGTAGTCGTAGAAATTATCTTCATACCTGACCCAGGCAAGATTACCAAAATCATCATGACCGTATTGCACCGTACCTCTTGTAAGATTGTTTACCATGCTTTGCAGCCGGTCGTTCACATTCCATGAATAGCTGCGATGCCGCAATACGCTTAAACCGTTTCTTACTTTTTGTTCAAGTGGATT
>JAEWBD010000076.1 GCA_023391315.1 Bacteroidota bacterium
GTAGTACCGGTATCAGATTTTCCGGGCGTTATGGTTTTAGTGTCTGTAGATTTGGGCGTTGTGCCTCTTCCAATCTTTGTATCGTCTTTTTTATATTCCGGTTCAAACGGGCCTTTGTCAACATTCTTTTTTATTATATCTGATGTAAGTAAGCCTGTTTTTGAATCACTTGAAGTGGTGTCATTCAAAACATAGGTTACTGTCAGCTCAATGTTAAATTCATTTGCATCTGTTGCACGCTGTAAAACGGATAATGAAACTGCTGCCGGAATGGCCTTGCTTTCAAATATGCCTTCCTTGCCGTTTACCAGCCATTCATAGCTTGTAGCATCAATATTTTTAGCGGCCAATGCAATCATCACTTCGCCGGAAGGAATACTTTGAACATTTACAGTAAATGAGGCGTCAGGCTTTATAATAGTTATGTCCAGTTTTATATCTTCATAAGTAAGCGTGGTTTTTAATGTAGCACTTATGTCCATTGCAGGATGCAGCAATAATTTATCATCTTCCGCCAAAAGGTTCAGCTTGCCGGGGTTGGTAGTACTGTCAAAATCAGCAGGTGTTACCGTTTCGCTTGTTGTGAACGGATAATTATGTGCATCATCATACAAGAATGTTCTCGGTTGTATATCAAAAACCGTTTTGTCTTCCGGAGGTAAAACATAAGTCACGGGCGCACAATCCGAACAGCATAAATAAGGCACATAAAAGTCTGCTATTACAGCATAATCAGGAATTGCCGGCAACGCCACTGCTGCAGCAAGCGCCGGCGACAAAGTAGCTATGGCACGATCAATAAAGGTGGGATCTTTTGCAATAAAATCACTAAATGAACTCTGCAGGCGCAGCTTAAGATCGTCATTGGTAACGTTTTGCTGAGCCTGTACATTGGCAGTGCTTGCTTTAGAAGTAACATTTGTTGCCGCGGCTACATTGCGGCTTGCGGACGCTGTAAAGGATGTTGATGCTGCCGAAGAAAGTCCGGTGGAAAGCCCGGTGGTAGGCGTTCTTACCGTTGGTGCATTATACACAATTATAAAAGTTCCGCCTTTAGGCACACCGGCTTTATGTTCCATACCACGGTGCTGGTTGTAATAATTAGAAAACATCATCTGCTGCTTCAGCCGCGTAACCCTTGCCGTGTATTCATTCTTCAGCGAAGTAAATTTATCTGTATAGCAGCTATGTATTACATCATTAAATAAGCCCATGTTCTCTTCATAGTTGGCAAAATAATTCGGATCTTTTGTATTGGCCTGGTATTGCAGGTACACATCATTTAACTGCATTAAATAATTCTGCAATGCAGTCATCTTAGCATTAAAATTATCAACATTGAAAGTTGAGAGGCTTGTAAAATAAAGCGTGCTTATAATCTCTTCAATCAAATCAACTATCGTTAAAAAATTATTGGAAAGATTGGCCGGATCAAAGCTTGAGAAGAAGTATGAACCTGATGGTATATGATTGATATAATAAATACCCACACTGTTTGCAGGAAGCTTGCTGTAACAGGTTTGCTGTTTCAGGAAAGTACCTTTCTGATACAGGAATAAATTAATGAACAATGAATCCTGCAGGGTAAGATTAGCTGTTAACTGACCGGTGGCTGCGCTTACCTGGCCGGTATTTGCAGCGGCTTCAGCTTTTATTGAACCGGTAGCGGCTGCACTCGCCGCTGCGCTGATCTTTGATGTATCATTGCTTATCTTTTCAGCTTTCAGCGATTCATCGGCGGCTTTGATTGTTTCTCTTTTTCTGTCCGTTTCGGCGGCAGCAGTTCCTGAAGCAGCCTTAATATTACTTGCCCCGGCTACATTAACATCTGCATTAATAACATCACCAAATATTATTGGCGGTATGAAAATTATAAATATATAAGGCTGGCTGGCAGCATAACACATCAGTTTACCGAGCATACAATACAAATCGCTTCGAACTACGTTGAACACGGAATTCAAATCCTGGAAACTGCATTGCGGATCGTTTTCAGAAATGGTTGTTGTATCACCGCCGGCCTGTATGGCCACCACATCAACCGGAAGATTAAAGTTTTGGATTTTTGAAACAATGTCATTCAACACAGTTGTGTAATTCTTGCCAATGTGCCCTTCAATCCTTAAAAAATTATAGTATTCAATATCATATAATAACGGATTAAGCACAGCATCATTTGAGCTATATAAATTTCCATTATAGCTTAAATTGTAAGCAGCATTACCATGCGTGGTTTTGTAATAGCTCCATGCTTTATACAATTCACTTCCATTTTCATTTACACGGTAATAATATGGAATGGCACGTTGTGATAGCCACAGATGTTCGTATTGACTGGGCGTAATTTTTATAGCAGCATTAGCAAACGTTTGTGATGACAGGATAGTAAAATCACGCACCAGCAATTTCATTTTCTGGAAAAGAAAAACAGCTTCTGAAATTTCGCCGTAATTTTTTTCGAATATGGGTGAATAAATAAAATATTGCCGGTAAGCATCCGTAATATAAAAATCTGTATTGCGGGAAGCTTCACCCAAAACAAGGTGCAAAGGAAAGAGGTTTTCATCGGGACAGCAGGCTGAAATGATCTCAGAAACTTTCACCACAAATTCATAATAAGCTTTTACAAGGTCATCAACAAAATCATAGAAATATTGAATGAACAACCTGTTGCTTTTCAGGATAGCATCGCGCTGCGCCTGCAGTTGTTTCAATAAATCTGTAAATGGATTATCCTCTTCACCTAAGATGAGCTTATACTTTTCATACGTGTACATATAAGCGTTGGCAACCCGTGTTAAAGTAAAATCATCTACCAGCTTTGCAAAGGCATTGATAATATCATTTGCCGTTTGCAGGTTAGAATAAGGTACATTAAAGCGCTTGAAATATATCTGGTGCGGAAGGTTTAATACAGGTGATTGGTTGCGGGAAATTACAGACGGTAAATCTTTTTTTGCCACCAGTAAAGCCCTTATAATAAAAGAAACCCTTTCACCATTATTATTGCAATCAAACATATCGCAATTCTTGAGATCGTTTTCTGATGCTTCAAGAAATAATACCACTACATAGTCATTAAAAAAGTTTGATTGAAGATTGCTGATAGCTTGTGCAGCAGCCTGGTCATCTTCATCAAGCACATCATACTCCTCATCAGTGAGCATTAAATAAATCTTCTTATTCTTATTATAATTTTTATAGAAAGGCATGTTGTTGTCGGGATAATCGAACAACGGCGGGTTCAGCGGCTGATCGGGCGCTGTATAGGGCATATAATGAGTGTACTGCTTATTGCCCTGCGTAATTAAATATCCCTGCGAGGTAACGCCGCAACCTTTTGTAATTTCAATTACGCCGTCATCATTTATAACCTCAAACCCGCATACTATTCCAATGCCTATCAGTTTATTGCGTGTCCAGCGGTTTTGCTGGTCGAGATAACTAAAAGTCTTATTCAGGTCATTATCAGTTAATACCTGGTCTGACTCAAAAAAAATGTACTCGTAAGGACTTGCCATAAAATTAGTTTTTAAAAGATCCCAATATGGTTTTACCCAAAACAACCGGGTTTTCATTAGTGCTTTCATTGCAATCATGCAATGTTGCTACAGGATATTCACTATGTAAATGGAACACAAGATTTACCAAAGCATCATTTGCTTTTTGTAAATCTTCTCTTATTGTTATATCTGTTTGATTGATTGAATAATTGGCGATTGCCGTTATCCAGTTTTTATAAGCCGTTTCAAAATCGTGCATGGATGTATTACTTAACCAACACACTTTCACCGCTGTGTGGGCGGGCGATTCGCGGCGCACAATATCTTCAAAATATTCGCGGAAAGCTATGCTGCGCACATGGGCCGGCCAGTAAGGCAACACAATCGTCATCCTGAATGAATAGGGATCCTGCTCACCGCAAAAATCACAATTCTTATCAAGGCATACTGGCGCCAGCAAATATGGAGTTGAACTGTCAACAGCAACCCTTGGCCTTAATAAGATATGTTCAAGCAGATGAAGGCCGTTATTGTCGCAGGCTTCATCTATTTCCTTAATAAATTGTTGCAGGGCAATATTTGCTGCTGCTTCCGAAGAAAAATTATTACTTGTCGCAATTACATTTCCATCATCATCAGCCACAATAATTTGCCAGTTGCCACTTGTTTCTTTAGCCGCAAAATTTGTTTGGCGCAGCATAAAATCTACCAATAATAATACGGCTGCATTAGCAGCATCTTCCGTATCGTATAAAGCGGCAGCAGTAAGCGTATCGCCGTTTTCATTCGAAAAACTGAAACTGTATTTTGGCGGCGTATCGCCTGTTGTTATAATGGTGGCATTGCCTGTACAATATAAAAACCGGCGCAGGAAATTTTCAATACCGGCAAGCCTGCATAATTTTTTTTCAAGGCCCGAAACATTATCCGTATCCCAAAGCTTTGAAGCATCAATGGTAAAATCATCGTTTTGCGGCGAATAATTGAAGGCCCGGTCCCGTTCATAACTTATCTGTGGATAATCTTTAAGGAATTGTGTTTTGTTTTTGATGAGCTGCGAAGGCTCTATCTTCGATTCCTGCTGCGTTTCATAATCCAGGGAATACATGAGCAAAACATAGTCATTAAACGATTCTGCAAAACGCGCCATCAGGTGATCCAGAAAACGGTTGCGCCTGTCGAGAAAAGTTTCGTTGCTTTCATACAATTTTTGCCAGCTATTGGCAGGCACTGCCGAAGAATCCTGCTGCTGCAATAATTCATCGAGCAAAATATCAATACCTGCTTTTTTATATACAGGTTCTATATCGGGAATGGCATTTAAATATTGTGCATAATAGGTTTGAACGATATCATCAGTTGAAAACAATGAACCTGCATTCTTTAATTGTGAGAAGAAATCGGCAAGCAACTGGTCGTAAAACATGAGGTATGCTTTCATTTGTTTTGCCTGCGCCCTTCGCTCATCTGTGGCAGATGGCGGCAAACCTGCAGCACTAATGCCATAGGTTAATGGAAAAACCTGCTGTACAGACGTGTATGAATCCAAAGGCATATATATACCTTGCGGCAATGGGATATCCAATGCATGGCCATTTAATTTATTACGCACGCCTAATGCATGCAGCCACTTCAATATATCCCTTACTTCATTTAAAGATGGTATATAAGTAAACTGGTTTTTGTAAAAAACAATTTTTGATTTTGTTTCGGAAAACACTGGTTTATGCCATAGCGAAACAGGCATGCACCAGGGTTTGCCTGTAAGATTGGGAACGGGTTCGCCATTGTCATCATACTTGGTGAGTCTGAAATTGCGAACAGCATTCACGCCTTCAATATCCATTAAAAGGTTAATGATGTCTGATGTATAAATCTGTTGCCTTAACTGCGTTTTTTCCAATTCATCCGTATCAATAAAACCATGCTTTAATTTCGGGCCTTCGAAAATGGCATCTGTTGTTTTGCCTTTATTTACAAGTTCATCCAGCGTGTAAAATTTTACTGTTGGGTTAAGGTATTCTTCAATGGCATAAAACACTTTTGCCTGTACGGCTTCAATATCAGCAGAAGGTTGCACATCAATATCGCAGCAAACAGCCACTTCTTCGTCTTCAACCGTATCAACGCTTATAAAATCTTCACATAGATTCCGGTTGGCATTCAATACACGTTTTGCTGTTTGAATAATTTTTTTCGCCTTTTGAATTTTCAGTGCATATAAATAAATTACCTGGCGGGTAAAAGCAGTTGTAAAAAAGGATATAATATCTTCTTTAGTAAGTTTTCCATCAGCAGGCTGCAGGTCAACTGTAATAAACCCGTCAACATTTGCTGCAGCGTTAGTGTTGCAGGAAAAGGAAGCTTTAATCGTCCAGCCGCTGTGCTCCTCATCAATTTCCGGCAAAGCCGAAACCGCTATAGTTGTGGCATCGCAGGTTAAAGCATCCATGCTTACATCATCCGCATCCCAAACAGGGAACGAAATGGTAAGGCTTGCAGCGCCGGCCTTGAATGAGTGTGCAGGTGCAACAGCAGTAACAGCCGGCGTTAAAATAATGATATCGCCGTTGTTTAAATCGCCAAACTGCAAATCATCATCAAGGTCAACCAGCACTTTATACAGGCCGGATAAATAAACAGGCTGCGATGTTGGTTCATAAGTTAATGTATCATTTTTACAATCAGCATATATGGCTACTTCACCTGCCGGAACAGTTGTTTTGCCTTCCGTATAAAAATCATCTGTAAAAAACCAGGCATTATGTATGCCGTCCACATCAATTAATAATTTCCTGTAATCATTAATGGTTAATGGTGATTGTGTGAGGATATTATTCGCTGTGTAGAAAGCCTGTGATGCCGGCATTTTTCCATCGGTACCTGCGAGCAGATTTTCCATGGGCATAGCGGAACGATAACCCAGTTCTGTTATGGCATAGCATAAAGCTTCAAGTATGGTAATGCCGGGATCATGCTCGTTATAATCCGTCCATAATTTACTGCCGAGTTCTTCAATATACTTCAAACCTTCTGCACGCAGAAAATTATAATCCTGGCTGTTATCGAGTTTCGGCGTTCTTAATATGGTTAGTTCATCAGCCATCAGCAATTACAATTTGCAGGTGAAGTAATTATATGTCGTGTAACACCGTCATTATAGGAAACAAGAATGGAACGTGCGGTGCTGGCAACGGCGGTTTCAATATCAGGCAACATTTCGAGTATGGTCGTGCCATCCCTTCTTATGATGTGGTTCATCTTAAAGCAGGTTATATAATCCACATAATCCCTTTCTTCAATAAAATTCAGTACAACCGATTTTTCAATGGTGCCGCCAAATTCAATATCGCTGTTGTTATCAAAAGCCCAGGGTGTAAGAAATTGTTCTATATCCAAGCTTAACTGGTTGCTGTAAACCGTTGCATCGTGATTGGGCATAAAGTTTACCGTAAGCTCAAACTGCACTTCTTCAAACTGCGGGTTTATAACATGCAGCCGTACAAATTTTGAATTAAGTTTTTCAAGGTATTGCTGTATTTCAGTAAGTAGCCCAACGCTTGTATAAGGACGCAAAGTATTAGCAGATGTATTGTTATGCAGATCGGGAATGGTTACTACCGTTACATGGCCGGGCAGTGTTTCACTGTAAGTTGTATTGTTGGATTTATCTGTGATTAAACCTGTATGGTTGATGCATTTTACTTTATGCACCTGCGGATAATTCTGTAACACCAGCCGTTCATAATCCCAACCGGTAACAGCCCTTTGTTTATGCCGCAACCCTTCGCTTACGCGGATATAAAACTGGTCATTTGTTTCAGCAGTTTTGCCATCAAATGAAGTATATGGCTGATTTGTTTTTTTAAGCGCTGCATCTGCTACTGCAGGTTTGCTGATGATACTTGGCGCTAATGCTTTTGTAAAGAAAATATTTTTGGAGGCATCCTGCGAAAAAGTTGCCCTGGCAGCGTTGGTGGTAATCGTTATTAATTTACAAACAGCATCGGTATCGTGATCCACTACGGCTTTTATCCATAACAAGCTATTATCTGCGCGTGTATTTGCGGGAATAATATTGTGCGGAATATTAACGATAACAATTCCTGAACGCGTCAGGTTGTTTGTTTGGTCTGTAACGTTAAGCTTTTCAAACTTAATCCAGTTGTTAGCAGATAAATAATACCAGCTAACGGTTGTCATCGGTTTTAACGGGTTAGATGTACCATCGGCTACCTGGAATAAAATGGAGTAAGTTTGCGATGCACCAGCTTTACTCAATCCAATCCATAATTCACCGCCATCATCTTTGGCTATACCATCTTCCAGATTAAAAACGGGCAGAAAATTTAATGTATCAGTAATAAGAAAAGGATGCATTTCCCTGAAACCAAACGGCTCGATATGATAGAAAAAGTTAGATCGGTTAGTAAAAGAGCCAGTTGTATTTTCATTGAAGGCAATTGTTTCCTGTGCCGTATAATCCATGTATAACGATTTAATAACCGGAGACGGCGGCAAAGGAACATTGGCTGGTGGGTTCACCGTATAAGTAGTGGTTTTTGAGCCATCACCATTATCTGTTTCAGTAATTTTTGTGCTTGTATTTTTTATGGAGTTCTGAACATTTGATAAAAAAGTGGAGAGACTGTAATCGGAAGAATCCAGCACGATTTTTATAAATCCGTCAATTGAAGTAATGGCGTAATCTGCATTGGGTGTAAAATCTGTTGACGAAACAGGCACTTTCTCTAAACCATTTATAGATACGTTGGGCGCATAATCAAAAAAGTAAAACTCATCTACAAAATCAAAAAACATCTCCTGTGCAAACAGGTTTGAATCAAAAAACTCAAACTCCGGAGTATCTGACATTAGTGATGCTGAAGAAGACTGCGCAGCAGATGAAGAAGAAAGAGAGGGCGAAGAAGATGAGGCTGTAAATGATTGTAGCCCCAGGACCGGTGCAAAATTCAATTCACTTCTGTTGATGGTTATCTGTCTTGTTCTTAACCCAAAATCATCATCAATGGCATCTGTCCATTTGCCTTGTTTTAAGGCACTGATATTTGCATTAATAGTGAAACCAGGCAAATCCTGCCAGTCAATATGCAATACCAATTCCGTAAGCGGTTTTTGAAAAATTTCTTTATTGCCGATTATAAGTGAAGCGCCTTTTTCAGGGAATTCTCCAAAAGCCTTAAAAGGCTTGGCGGTGTTTACTTTACCATCATTATTCTGCAGGATTAAATCTTTTACGGATGCTGTTACTTTTAGCTGCACAGCATTTATAATGAGTGATTTTATTTTCTGATAAGACTTATAATTGGTAACCGTTACCTGCGCCATTGGCAGGGCTTGTGTAAAATTGCCGCCATGTATTTTTTGTGAATAAGGAATAATTGGCGGCGCATCGCCATCTAAACTAACCTGTAATGTAAAGCTGTTGCCGTTTATAGTTGGCGTATAAGATGCAGCCGTGTACCAGTTCTTCTTTCCGGTAAACTCAATTTTAAATATACCCGACAGATCGGCAACAGCAATGCCGCTCATGCTTTGGCAAACAAATGTGATATTAATAGTTCTGGCGCCTTCATTAAGATATAAAGTATTGGAGGCAATAGCGAAGCCTGTATTAGCCTTGCTTATTTTGCCCATATCGCCAAATGCAGGCCAGGAGTTATCGGCGCTTAATAATTTGGCACCATTACCATCATCAGAATTGGCAACGGGAGAAGCGTATAAACCGCCGGAGGTATTTTTGTTTAGATACAGCGATTTTAATGACTGCACACTTGCCTGGTGCAATACAACATCGTCGGTTAAAGTATAAAAGAGATCATTGTTCTTATCATCTTTGCCGGCTTTAAATGCAGTGCCTTTTTTAAGAATGTGATCCGGCGTATTCTTTTGCAGGTCAAATAAAAGATGAACAAAATCAGGAACAGACGGAGCATTACTTAACCTTAATACTGCTTTATAATAAAAATCAAGGTGCTCCTGTGTATAGTTATTTACTTTGTTTTGGGCAAACTGGAACAGCCTTAAAAAAGCCAGGTACAAAGCATAATGCGGCTGATGCTGGTTGTAATGCTGTAATACATCATTAAGATAGGCCGGCGCATCTGCAACAATTTTAATAATACCGTTTATAAAAGATTGCAAAGCGCCGGTAAATAAATTATGCGTAACAATGATATCAATATTCGGAATTACATCTGCAGTTGTATCAAGGGTAATGCCTGGCGCAGTAAAGGAAGCGATTTGCCAGGAAGGGCTGTTTAAACCGCTTATATCGAACTGTTCTGAGAATACAATATTATCAACGGGTATTTGCGGGTCAACATAATCAACACTTTCATTAATAAGATTTAATCCGCTTGCTTTAAAATCATTATAGTATTGCCATAAAGCATTTAACGGCAATGAAAGATTTGATGCGATAGCAATACTTAAATACCCTTTAAATGGAATATCATTGGTTAACTTAAACAAATAATTATCGAGATGCGTGGCTAAAGTAAATGCAAAATCGAATAATGTTTTAAACAGGTTTTGCGCATCTGTATTGTTTGTTTCTGATTGCAGCGTGGCGGTTACATAATCCGTATATGGAATAAAATCTTTTGTTTTCCAGTTAGTGATAGCCGCAATTATTACAGCCGGATCATTGCCCATAAAAGGCTGCCAGTCGCCATCAACTTCATTATTGGCAGCATAATAATTTAAGTAAGCAGCATAATTTTTGGCAAACAAAATAAGATCGGCAGGCGTTCTTTCGTCAACCGGTGCATAGCTGGCAGCCAATGCATCCAATATACGCTGCAACTGGCTGGTGCCGCTATATGCCAAAAGGTTATTATCTAAACAGGTATTTGCCATTAGCTTAATTCAGTTCCTTCGTTCATGTAATAAGGATAAACAAAATTGAATCTCGAGTTGGTGGTTCTTATGGTGTAATCAAGCGCAATAACAATCACACCCTCCGTTTGCCGGCTGTCATCAACCGCAACATTGTTCAGGTTTATACGCGCTTCATAGTAAATAATTGCCGTGCGTATCATTTCCCTGATGTAGGTTTTAAATGTTGTAGTCATTGGCTCAAACACCATTTCGTCAAGGTTGCAGCCGTAATCGGGCTGCATTACACGTTCGCCTTTTTTTGTAGCCAGCAATATTTGCAGGCTGCGCTGTATATCCAGTTCATCGCTTGTTAACTCTACTGTTCCGGCAGTGTTATTAAATGCCGGCGGAAAGCTCCAGCCTGTACCAAGAAAAGATGTGTTCATAATTAACCTCCTATAATTACTGTGGGGCAGCCCACTACAATCGTTCCTCCATGTGCTGTTGTATCGCCCATTCTTGCTGCCGGTTTACCACCAATTAAAACTGTAGCCGAACCTTTTACAATGCTGTCCGGCGGCCCTGCACACACGCACATATCGCCAACACAGGCCGCAGGTAAACCACCAATTAAAACCGTGGGCGTGCCCGGGGGAAGTACCGGCCCGCCAACATGCGGCGATGGCCCGTTAAACAAGGGGCAAACATGCATATCAGAAATTCTCGCAGCTAAAGCCATAGGTTTAAATTTGTGTTTTTCAAGCCAGCTACACTATCTTTTTATTTATGTTACCAGCTATAATATTTCATGGCAGTCCGCCCCGGCGGATCACTCCCTTGTACTGATGTAATTTATGGCAGCGGTTTCCTCGTTAATTTGTGAACTTTTAATTAATCATCACCACACCGCCTTTTATTGTAGTTGTGCCTGATCCTTCAACCGTAACGGATGGTGCCGACATTTTAGCGCTGCCGCTGCCTGCACTAAGCGATGCGCCTCCTGCACTCATCGAAAAATTAGCAGAAGGAGCAAGCGTTATATTCACGGCTTCTATTTTTAAATCGCCACCTGCTTTCAGGCTCATATTGGCTGCGCTTTCGATACTCACCGCAGTTTGCTCCATTGAAATTTTATTACCGTTCTCGTCTTCAAACTTCATTATATTATCAGACTCACTTATAGTAATTTTTTTACCGGCAGGCGTTTCTATTTTTAAAGATTTTTCATCATCGTTAAATATCATTTTCATGCCGCTGCGCGAAACATATCCTTTTTCATTGTTGGCATTGGCAGCTTGTAACGGCGCCGGTTTTGAACTGCTGTTAACCATGCCCAGCACAACCGGATTGCGCGGATCGTTATTCAAAAAGCCAACAATCACTTCATCGCCTATTTCCGGCCTGAAGAAAGTACCGCGGTTATTGCCTGCATCCAAACAGGCAATCCTGCTCCAAACACCATCTTCATTGGCATCAATAATCGGCAGGCGAACACGGATTCTGTCCTGGCTGTTTGGATCATTTTCAAGATCAGTAACCACGCCAATCTGTAAACCCTGTATGGCGGGCAGCATGTTGGCTGCAGGCGGTGCATTTACTTCCGGCTGATTGGTAAATGGTTCATTGGTTAAGCCAAACTGAACATCGGTTGTCCAAACGCCGTTTACTATTTCATGCCGAACGCCTGATACAAACACTTTACCGTTAAACCGCTCTCCCACTCCACCAATATTTATTAAATCACCCGGATTGATTTGCCCATAGCCTCTGAAACGTACACGGCCTCTCAGGCGCGACATGCGGGCTTTAAGCAAACGCCCGTCGGCAAGGCTTTGCAGTTCAGTTTCCGTAATATCTTCTCCTGAAAACAAATCATATTCAGCGATCTTTAAAACGTTACCAAGATCGCTGCCTGGAATATTTCCATTTTCTTCAAAGCCGGGCTCTGCCGCATCAACAGACGTTACAGCCTGGTTTGAATAATCCCATGTTTTTGCCTTCAGGCTTTGATATTGATTGCGTGCATCAAGATCGGCATCAAACTCAAATATTGTAGCGCCAAATACAGCATCAAGCACAGTTGCCGAAGAAAAATCGGGTTTTTTTGTTGTAAGTTTTCCGCCATCAATAAAGCATAGTTTACCATTTGCTTCCATGCGCGATACAATAAAATCCCAGTCGGTACAATTGTATTGAACAATGGCTTCATGCTGCACACTGGTTGATTCTATGTCTGTATCAAGCTGGTAAGTGCCGGCAATCGTTTCAACAGCATCGCTGTCTGTTGTATCATTAAAATATTTGTTCTTTCTCGCCACCGTCATGGCAACAGCTTTATCGCGGCATTCCAGCATCAGCACCGGTGAGCGGTCGTTTCGTATTTTCAAACTATGTTTAAGGATAATGCCTTTGTAAATAAGCGTTTCATCTGAATGATAACCCGCATTAATTTCTATTTCTGTTCCGGGAACAAATGTGGCTTCATTACTTACGGCAAAATCCTGATCGGATGCATTGCCATCAAATATTACCAGCTTTGCCCAGGGGATTTTATTCACTTCCTTTGATACAGAAATGGATGCAACCTGGTACTGCGTGCTTAAAGGGGCTCCGTTAACTTTCAACGTAAAAGTTACAAGATCTGTTTGCTGCGTACCCGGCAATGATTGGCTTAAAGGCATTGCTTAATTATTGGCTAATGGCGGAAACAATAACTTCGCTCCCGTTTTTAAATTTTTAAAATCAATTAAATTATTAAACTGCGCAACCTGGTAGTAATATTTACTGTCGCCATATTCGCGGTAACACATGAGCGATAAAGTATCGCCTTCCTGCACGGTGCGTATATGCGTAAGATCGGGTGACTGCCTGTTTTCAATTCCAGCCAGTTTCTTTTCATCAATAACGCCTTCAAAACTGCAATCTGCTTCTGCGCGCAACGGTGAGCCATCAGGCTTAAACAATTTAAAATTGATGGTCATTGTTTTCAGCTTGCAGTTATACAACAGCAAGCCCCATTGCAGTTGCACGTATGGCGGCTCGTGCGTTTCACTGTTATAATCGTACACCACTTTCTTAAAATCAGAAAGCATTTGTGCTACATCAGGCGGATTGGCGTTTAAGCCTGGTATAGCCAGGCCGGATGCAAGCCCCGACAATAAGCCTTCATCTTTTTTAATAACACCTGTGCCATCAAACAAAAATTTAAAGCTTAATGTTTGCGCCAGCCTGTTACGAAATGCACTTTGCGTTTCACTGCTGCCCTGCGCCGTTTGATCTGTGCTTGCCGTGCCATACGTTATCGTATAGCTTTCGGGGTTTATTAAAACCTCGTAAGGAAGCAGGCCAGGCACCTTTGTTTGAAAGGTGTTATCTGTATAGGCAACAAGCGTCATTTTCTGTAACTGGCCAAGGCTCATCAGCGTTCATTTTTTCGTTCTAAAATTTCAAGCACCTGTTCCACGCAGGCCGCTACAATAGCATCGTTATCTGCTGCCGGGGAGGAAGAAGCACTGCTTGTTCCCTGTTGTGAAGGAGGTGTTTGCTGAACGGCAACTTTAATTTGCAGTTCGCGAATTTCAATAGGCATGCCTGAAGTTTGTACGTTATAAAATCCCTGCTTAAATTATCATGGTACAGATATGCTTACACTTGCGCTTCCGCCCCCGAGCAAATCACCAACAGCGCTGATACCTGCTGTTACGGCTGCTGAAAGGTTAAGCGTAGTGTAATATTCATACCGTAAGGTTAGCGATTCAATTACTATATGATTTTGTTCTGCATTAAAGCCTGAAATATCATATTTGATGGGAATGGCATTTTTAATATACCACGATGAAACCGGCAGGTGATCTTCATTTAAAAGCGATATCAACATGTTTGTTGGCTGGTAATTGAAATTCTGAATAGCATCAATGCACCAGGCTGTAACGCCTGAAACAAGTGTCATCCCGCGTTTTAGAACAAGGTCAGCGTATTTTGTTCTGCCGGGAAGACGGTGCACAAACCTGTTTTCGCCGCCTTCGTTATAAGTATCAAGGTTTACGTCAACCGTTAAACCCGTTACTTCCTGGAAACGAAAATCGTTTGGCACCTGCGGAAAAATTTCAAATACCACCAGAAAATGAAATCCAACAAAAGGATATTCAAACATGTATTAGTCGTTTTGTATGGTTAACCCTTCATGCGCAAGATCCAGCTGTTCAATCGCAACATCGTTGCCATCAGCCTTAAGATCGGTTGATGTAACTTTTGTTGGCCATGCATTCTTCACCTTCCACACAATTACGGGGTTAAGTGTTTCATCCAGCAGGCTTATTGTGATGTCGCGGCGTTCAACGGTATTCATGTTGATCGTGTTGAACCAGTTATAAAACTCATTGTCTGATTTAAATATGCCACGCTTCAAAACAATATTGCTGAATTTGCGCTGTCCCGGCATTTTTATTTTATGATATTCAGGGCTTGCGCCGTCGCGATACTCAATAATATCGTTGGTTATATCAAGTCCGCTCACATCTGTAAAACCTATTTTGGTTCCGCCCCATTCAACCTGAAAGTGAAATTTGGGCAGTGGATAGTTTGCCATAGATTAATTTTTATTTGAAAGATTTTTTAAATGATTAATTAAGCCTGTTGTTGTATTTGTGAAAAACGGAGTATGATAAATTCTGCAGGGCGAACGGGCGCCATGCCTATTTCCACTATCATGCGGCCGTTAAGAATATCATCAAAGGTCATGGTTTGGCCAAGCCCTACTTTTACATAAAATGCCTGTTCTGGTTTTGAGCCAGCCAAAGCGCCAAGCCGCCATAAATTGGTAAGATAATTTTCAATCATGGCGCGTACCTTAACCCAGGTGTTGCCATCATTCGGTTCAAATACAAATACATTGGCTGCTTTCTTAGCAGATTCTTCCACCATGATGTAAAAACGGCGCACAGAAATATACCTGAAATCATTGCTGTTACCATCAAGGGTACGGGCGCCCCAAACCAGGATGCCTTTACCGGTAAAGGCACGGATGGCATTAACAGATTTGCCTGAAGTAGCATCAATATTCATATCGCCCTGCACCTCATCTGAAATCTGGAATGTGGTGGCGAATACATCTTTTAATCCAACATTTGCCGGCGCTTTCCATACACCGCGGGATGCATCAACAGAAGCATATACACCTGCAACGCCCGGTGATGGCGGCAATACAACAGGAAACTGTGAACTTAATGCCTGCTTAATGGCATTGTACGCACTCAGGCTGTAATAAGAAGGCGGTGCAGGAGGTGAATCCGGTGGAGATGCAGGTGCAGGCAATGTGCCTATTTCGGCAAGCGAATGGCCGTCAAGCGGGCCTGCAGCGCCATCAACCGTGTGATTAACAATGGTTGATGACGGATCATAATCATAAGCGTAAGTTGTTTTCAGGTTCGGAAAATAAACAGCGCCATAGTTATTACTTTCAGAAGCAAATCCATTCCTGAAATTGGAAATAGCTGTGGTTACGTCACTATTGGTAACTAAAGATTCACCGGTATCATAAACATCCATTATACAAAACCTGTCCTGCAAATTTCCGCATTGCGCCAGCGCCTGGTTAAGCAAAGAATAATAACTGTTTTCCGGCATGCTTTGCCCTTCAGGGAAAACAATTAAAGTGGGTTCGTCTTCTTTGGCAAGCGCTTCCAAACCGTTGCCGGTTCCGGGATCGTAGAAGTCTGTAAGATCAAGCCCGCCGCTGTCAATATCGGTGTATGGCCCTACCGATACAATATAACAGGGGCCTCCGCCATTTGCATAAAAGAAACGAACGGCCGAATGCATGTTATGTTTTGATTTGTTGCCATCAAACTCAATAGAAATAGTGTCTGTAGTCGTTTTTCCAATAGTGGTTTGATCGTAGTTGATAACAATATTAGTTTCCGGCTGTGCTTTACCAAAATACAGCTCATACTCCAGCATGGAGGTAATACGTGTTGGCTTGTTGGTAAGATCATTTCCACGCATGTCCTGGGCAATTTGCGTGTAGCCTATAAACGCAGGTATGGCAGTAGCAACCTGTGCTATGGAAGGCGGGAACGAGGGAATTTCATTTACATAAACTCCCGGCGTTTTAATGGCGCTTTCGTTTATTTGTGACATAGATTAGAAATTTTAATGTTTATGATTAGTGATTTAAAAAAATTTCTGAACAGGCATATTTATCAGGCCCGTTTGTAAAACTGGTTAATCTTGATGGTGAGGGACAGGCAACATCAGGAACTGTTATGTTCACATTATCGTTATCAACAACCGTTAAGGCAAGACTTACATTCAAAGGTGTTTCATTCAATGGAATTGGCGATTGTGAGATAATAACATCTGATGCTGTTGCCGGAAAATCAAATCCTGCAGGGGTTATCGTTATTTTTCCTTTGGAAGTATTCTTCAAAATATATTTCCATATGGTTGCCCTGTTTAAAAAATTGATCGTGTATACCGGCGAGTTTAAAACATCTCCGTTCAATAGTTGATATGGTGCGGCAATACTGCTATCATTAAATATTTCAATTACACCAAAAACAGGTCTTGCACTTAACGCATCATTTATATAAATAAATTGTTCGTTACTATTGATTTTCAGCTTATACTTACCAGGGGCAAGTGAAGAAAGATCAAGTTTGAATTGTTTTGCAGGATCTTTAAAAGCGATGCTTTCTGAAATAACATGATGTGAAAATGCATTGTCGGCAAGGTTGAAAGCCCAGGCATCTATTGTAACATCTGGTTGCAATGTTTCGAAGGTGTAGGTTGAAACGGAAGGCATCCATTGCACAGCATCCTGTTCAGAAACATACTGGTTTTTGTCAATTTTCATCCAGTTGGTATCGTTGGCATCTGATGGTGTTACATTCTTGCACCCTTTTATACATTGGTAAATAGTTCCGCCGCCAATTGCAATGTCTCCGGGCACATAATCTTTATTGTTATCATAGAGTACGGATTGTGAAATAAATTTTTTTCCATTAACAGCATTATTATTCCTGTTGGAGAAATAATACAGTTTGCCCGGTTTAAAAACAGAAGGCAGGTTAGTGTAATTGTAAAATAACCCGCTGTTTAGCTGCATAAAAAAGGTTAGCTGCAGTTTATCAGAAGGTACCATAAAAGCCTTATTATCATTATCTGTTTGCAAAGCCGTATATAAAGTATTACCGTATTGCTTTGCCAGCATTTTGTTGCCTTTAATTGCGGCCTGTGTTTCTGCCGAAGGTGTAATGATGAAATCGTTGCATAGATTGTTTGCAAAATATTTATGCAATAATTCTATCCTGAAAAAATAACTGTAATTGATACTTATCATTGCTGCAGGCTTTTGTCATTAATTGCAATCTTTTGTATTAATCCTGCATCGCCATAAGCAAAGTCTTCATTTATATTAATCATGCGTACTTTATACATTACAGAAGGCAAATACCTTGAACCGAGAATACCCCACAGGTTATTTAAATCCTGGTAAGAAAGAGTTACCAGGTCAACAATCAACTGGTCTGTGCCTTTTGGAATAGATGGATAATTAAGCGGTGTAAAAACATTCTGGTATTGAAAAAACTGTATGATATATGACAAGCGCTTTAATGATTCGGAATATGATGCAAGGTTTACAGCAAATAAAATATACAGATTAAGAAAAATCTTTGGATTCTTATAGATTACGCCCCCTTCAACTGAGCGAACAAAATTTTCCGGTGATTTGCTTATGCGGTCTTCCTCCACATTAATAAGGCTTAAAAATGCATTCTGCGGATCATTAACCTCACCACCACTGTTTGGCTGTGTTTCATTTAACTGTGAAACATTAGACAATATAATAGCTATATCATCTTGCGGAGGTGGTTCCAGTTTGGTTAGCAGATAGCTGTTCAACTGCTTACAAATAAAATCAAGCGCTTTATCAATCATACAATTGATTTTCGATTTTATAAACGCATCAATATCCAAATCTTCGGTGCTGTTTGCTTGAAGTTAGTTTCAAGAAGACAGTGTTATCATGAGGTTGCTTGAACAAACGTAAAAAAACAATTTGGTATTTCAACCAAATCCAAAAATAATTTTTTAATCCCACTCTAATAATTTTCCTTTTATGTTTAAGTTATACCACTTAACGCAGTATCCCTTCTTATCAATCGGGAAAAAACTATTTGGGAAAACATACTTTAGCAAAAATTATTCAGGACATGCATTTCATAAGGCGAAAGTTATTGGTGCAATTTGTTTTATTTTTTCTCGCAACGAACATTTCAGCACAGGTAAACAAAATGCCGGCTTACCCACTCATAACGCATGATCCTTATTTCAGCATCTGGAGTTGTACAGATACACTTAATCAATCAAATACAAAACACTGGACAGGCAAAGAGCAGGCTTTAACCGGGTTGCTGAGGGTTGACGGAAAAGTATATAATTTTTTAGGCGAATCATTGTCAACATTGCAATGGATATCGCCCCTTAGTAATGAAAAGGTTTATGC
>JAEWBD010000114.1 GCA_023391315.1 Bacteroidota bacterium
GTGCATACTGACCCATACCGGCTATCTGCATTTCACGTATTTCATGTATTACGCCACCATAATAACTATCATCAAAAACCGGTGGCATAGAGAAGATGGAATCAAGTGTTTGCGTAAACTTTTTTGCACCGCCCATTAAATTAATCAAGCCCTGCACATCGTGAAAAACGCTCCAGCTATAATGCCAGCTATTGCCTTCGGTAAACGCATCACCCCATTTAAACGGGCTGAATGGCGATTGAAAAGAACCATCTTTATTCTTGCCACGCATCAGCCCTGATGAAGCATCAAATAAATTTTTATAGTTCATGCTCCTTTGCTTATAAAGATTAACAACAGAGTCTGGCTTGTTCAAGGCTTTTGCCAATTGATAAATAGAAAAATCATCGTAAGCATATTCCAGTGTTCTTGCTGCATTTTCATTAATGCCCACATCGTAAGGCACATAGCCTAAAGTGTTATAATATTTAACGCCTGTTCTGCCGGTAGCTCTCGGGCCTTCAGCATTGGCGCCATGCACAAGTGCCTCAAACAAAGTTTCAATATCATAACCACGTAAGCCTTTTAAATAAGCTTCGGCCACAACTGATGCAGAGTTATTACCCACCATTACGGCAGCATAGCCGGGGCTGCTCCATTCAGGCAGCCATCCGCCTTCTTTATAATCATTAATCAAACCTTCCTGCATTTCTTTTACAATAGATGGATACATTAAATTTAAGAAAGGATATAATGCACGAAATGTATCCCAGAAGCCAGTGCCGGCAAACATATAGCCATCAAGCGTTTCACCGGTATATGGACTCCAGTGAATGATTTTGTTATCTTTGTTGATTTCATACAATTTGTTTGGGAAAAAAAGCATGCGGTACAGGCAGGAATAAAATGTTCTTGTTTCATCTATAGTGCCACCCCTTATTTGTATACGGCCCAATGTTTTATTCCATATATTTTTTGCTTTTGATTTGAGCGTATTAAAATCATCATTCCCCTGTTCACGCCGCAGGTTTAACTCTGCCTGTTCAAAGCTGATGAATGATGATGCTATTTTTACATGTACCACTTCACCTTTGTTTGTTTTAAATCCAACAACACCTAATGCGTGATTGGTTGTTGTTTCAAGGCCCTTATTTAAAACGCTGTCATTATAGGTTTGTGCAATGGTGATGGGTTTATCAACATATATAACAAAATAATTTCTGAAATTTTTTAAAGGCCCTCTTGCATATTTTGTGGAATAGCCGATAATCTTTTTTTCACCGGGAATTATTTTGATATAAGAACCTTTATCGAAAGCATCAATTACAAGGGTTGAACTATCGCCTGACGGAAATGTAATCCTGAATTGTGCGCTGCGTTCCGTTGGAACAATTTCAGTGGTAACATCAGCATCTGCCAAATAAACTTTATAGTAATAAGGTGTTGACACTTCTGTTTTATGTGAAAACCAGCTTGCCCTTTTATCCTGGTCAACTTTAATACTTCCCGTAACCGGCATAATACTGAATACACCATAATCATTCATCCATGGCGATGGCTGATGTGTTTGCTTAAAACCTTTTATTTTAATAGCATCATACGTGTATTGCCAGCCATTACCGTTCTCGCCGGTTTGGGGCGTCCAGAAATTCATCCCCCATGGCAAGGCCACTGCCGGGTAAGTGTTGCCATTTGATAACTGGAAATTTGATTGCGTACCCATGAGCGGGTTTACATAGTCAACAAGGCTTGTGGCATTATCAATTGCCTGCGCCGTTGCCGCTTTACATGCAAAGAGGAACAGGAGGCTGGTAATAATTCTCTTCATTAAAATAATTGAGTGTATAAAAAAATTTGTGCTGCATGATATGTTCTGACACGGGCTCCCTGTAATACGAAGCTGTTTAAAATTAATGTTTGCTGCAAAGTCAATAAGACACGTGTTTTAAAACCTTCTTTTAAACCAGGTTTATCTAAGTTCCTGAATAGCCGGGCTTGCAGCATATTGCGACCATAATTCATCCACTGTTTTACCGGTTATTTTTTCCCAGAAAGTATGGTCATAAATATTATCACGCATAGCTGTATTAAGCTTTTTTACAAAGTCCTTATCATATTTATTTACAATCCACACAAAGAAACGCGCTGTGATGCGATAACTATTTGTATAAGACTGACCGGCATTAAACGGCGTTAACGACCAGTTCGCTGATGCATTATTAACGCCTAATGTATAACGCACAAAATCAGCGATGCCTTCCGTAACCCACGAGGGCAGAGAATGGTTCCTGTATGCTTGTACAATATGCATGACTTCGTGTGTAACCACATCTATATCATTCGGATTTTGTTCGTACCATTTTGGATTGAAACGTGTAAGGCTGTCTCCGGAAGCCGCAACACCCGTATATTCAGGATCGATCACAAAGGTTACCTGCTTCGGGGCAAGGGGATTATATATGGCTACTTCTTCAGGATAAACCTTAAAGAAAGCATCGATCATTTTTGCTTTCGTGCTATCCGGGAAGGTTTGATATTTATTTATAAATATCAGCTTGTACCCATTTTTATGAATCGTATCATTTGAGACAATTCCTTCCTTACTTATGTACGACCAGTCATTTACAAAGTCTGGCTGTTTGGTTTGTGTAGATGGTGTGGGCACGTGCGTGTCGTTTATCTTTTTCATATAACGTGCGACAAAAGGATCTGCGAACATAGCATCTCTCACATCGAAATACCCATCAGGTATTTTGATATTCTCATTAATAAGTTTACGGGCAATATTTGCAGGAATTACCAAATCGGTTGTTACACCACGTTGCCAGCCCAGAGCATCATTAAGATATTTTGTAAATACGGGGACCAGGATATAACACATTGAAATATCCTTGTATTTATTCAGGATTTCATCAACTTCTTTTTGATTATTAGTAATAATACTTTTTAGCTGCGTGTCATTATTTCTTTCCTCATAAATATTTTTTAACAACGACGCCTGCCGCTCATTAACATCTTTCCACTTATTATATAAAGAATGATAAACCAATGCAATGGTCTCAATTGTACCGCCTATACGATTTAAGGAATCCTGAAATTGCTTATCGTGCAAAAGAGGTGCGAACAATTGATTCAGGTTATCATCCGCATTTAAAACATTTAAATAACTTGGATATGCCTGCGCTATGGAAGCCGTTTCGCCGTCTTGCAACCCGTGTAAAAAATCAAAATAAGAAACAGGCAGTTCAACGGATTTAAATTGCTGATCTGCTTGTTTCATATAAATATTATAGCTAAGCAGGTATTGATATGTTGCATATTTTATATCCAGCTTATGCATCTGATAGATTGCCGGGCTAATTGTTTTTGTTGCATAAATAGAATCAAGCACTGCCTCCGCTTTTCTTTGCCCTGCGAGGAAATATTTTTTATACTGTTCGGGCGGCGCTCCTTTAATCTCCCCTAAATGATCTGCCGGATCAGACAAGTAAACCTGCTTTGTTTCTCTAAGAAATTGATCTTCTCTGGCCAATGCTGCACCATTACCGCCAAAAACAATTTCATGATTAGATTTTATAATAACAAAGAGATGGCCGCCCGGCATAACATAAGGAAACACCGGTTGAACAGGCGTAAACGCCAGTAAAACTGTTGGGTTTGTTTGCGGTATTTCAACAGAAAAATAACCATCCGGCTGAATGGTTACAAGATAAAGTTTCTGCTGGCCTTCAAATAACTGATCTGAAGTAACAATGAAGTTTTTTGCATCGCCATCATAATCGGCAATCAACCCGGAAAAATATATAAAGCCTTCTTTGAAAACCGGCGCAGTAAATTCCGGCAGATCATGTACAACATAACAATCGGATAATTTATTTGTACAAGCTGCTGATTCGCCATCAGAAGGGTTGATTACAATTGTTGATTTTTTTATTTTAATATTCAGCGCAATCTTTTGCCCGCTATCATTAAAAATTTCAATAAGCACTTGCTTATCATTCTTTTTAATGGCGGCATATTTCCAAACCTGTTCGTGGTACACAACAGCTTTATTGTAAAACCCGTATAACAAATCTCCGTTTTTCTTATTGTACCATTCGCCATACAACTTAGCGGGAACAGTATCTTTCGACAGGTTTTGACCAAATGTTTGCACAGCAGTAAAACATAGAACTATAAACAAAATCTTCTTTACCATAGCTTGCATTTAAATTTTGTGTTACCACTTCAACTGAATTTTTACGCCGTCAGGGTTGTTATCAAATTGAAGGAATAATGTTTTGGAGCTTTCATCCCAGGAAGATTGGGCGTTGTTTATCACCTTGCCTTTATTGTCTGTAACAATAATTTGCTTTGCATTCTCCGGCAACAAAATGCGCATTACGTTGTTTGTATTAACAGGGCTTTTTGCAACGAACGAATATGTTCTTCCTTCAATCTTCTCATCGTAATTTCTTGATGCGGAAGCCAGCACCTGCGGTTTATTTTTATCTTTAATGCGATTGATGTTAAATAACAACGATTGCTCACCAGGCTGCACATCTTTGGATACAAGCACCGGTAGTTTTGGATCGAACAGATCAATTACAGGACCGTTGATATGATAGGGTTTTGCATCCGCATTTTCATCCATCACCGAAATAATATCGAAAGGGCCACGCTCTAAATAAAAATTATTTTTTATTATAAGCTTTCCTGCTTTTGCATCAGCCTCATAAGCCTGCTTAATAATGTTCATATAAGCAGTGTCGTTATTTTGCTTCAACACAAATTCTTTTGGATTTTCTTTTATCACATACACCGTTCCCTTACCAACTGTGAATTTTTCTTTGCCAGATAATGGATCAATATGCAATAACTTAAACAAGTGCGCTGACGGTGTTTTGTATTGATTGCCTTTTGTATTCCACCATTCCATTACAGATTGATAAGGGTCATCATCTTTACCAACATAAATTAATACGCCACCTTTCTTTGCCCAGTCTGCAATATGCTGGTGCACTTCAGGCTTATCAGGTTTCATATTACTGTAACTCATTACCAATACTTTTATCTGGCTGAGCGTAGCAGGATAAGCAAGGTTTTCCGCATGCACGGTTTGCACGGCAATACCGCGTTTAACAAGCGGTAAAGTCTGGCCGTAGAAATTTGAAAACTGCGGGTCTTCATAACTGTTGTGCGTTGGAAAACGCTGAAACATTAATGAATTGCTCATCAGTACGCCAATATCATTTACGCCATTTATTTTGTTGGATGATAACGGCATTTTGTTCAGCACATTTATCATCACCTGCATTTGTGTTGAATAATATTTTGGTATCAACACAGCAGAATCGCTGTTAGCTAATTTATAAGGCCGTGTGTATATTCTTTCGGGCCAGGGCATTACTTCATAGTTGTCAACAGTTGGATATAATATTTGCGCCGTGAATGTGGCCTGGTAATTTTTTTTATAATCTGCCCAGTCTCTTGGCCAGTCTTCAATAGGATCAGTTAAGAAAAATAATTTTCTTTTTGTAGGCGCCGTCATAGAAAGCATAGAACCATATTCGAGGAAGGCATTTTCAAAAACACGCTCTCTTTTTTTTCCATTAAAATAAACGGGCTCCCGCGAAGTGCCCGTCCAAACCTGTGCGATATAACCATCGATGCCGGGCAATGATGCAAGGCTTGCTTCAGGACTTACAATCTGCCACGATGAATAGTTAACCAGCGAATGTGTTGGTATATATACTTTCACCTCTTTACCCTTGCTTTTGCCATATTGCTTTGCATACGCCGAAACCTGGTCTATAGCATTATAAAACAAATGGTATTTTAATTTATTGGAGAGATAGGTATTCTCCGGCGATGCATCTTGCGGGCGCCAGTCGAAACCATAATATTTCTTCCACTCTTCTTTAAATGGCTGGCTGTAACCTGCACGCGCCCAGAACTCAGGTTCTTCCAAAAAAATGTTGGTAATGCCTGCATCAATAACACGCTTAATAACTTTCTCTTTCATGTAATTAATGAATGACTGAACCGGTACCACATACGGCATGTTACGACCGTGCATGATGGTATCACCTTTTATGGTTACCTGGCCCACGCCAAGATGATTTTGTCCATCCCATTTGCCCAGGAAATAATCGAAGTATTGTCCCCATGCAATGCCCGTCATGAAATCAACCTGGTAGCCTCTTTCCTTCCACGATTTTACACGTTCTTCAAAGGGCGCCTGGTTTGTTTCACTCACACCATAAACAATAGCCGCATCTGCACGCACATCAATTTCAGGTATCCAAACATGCGCTGTTTGAAAGGTTGTTTTTTGCCTTGGATTTTCTTTTGCCGGATTATATGATTGCGCCATTAATGATGAAGCAGTAACGATGCAACCAATTAATATGTGTATTCTTTTCATCCAAATATTCTTTGATTTTTTATTTGCCGAATGGCACCTCATCTGTTTATTTCCGGTGTATTAAACTGCTTATCAAGTTTGGCTTCATACTAAACTGTAGAAAGCTCTTATAAAAAAGGGCAGGGTTGATGTATGACTGCTGACCTTATTAGAATTTAACCAAACTGCTATTTGTTAGGTGTAAAAAGTTTCTGCTAATAATACTGAAGCAATCTCCATTCTGTTATCTGGATAAGGCCAGAACCACCGTTTTCGGTGATGTATAACCTGTAATAAGAATAGGCTTCGGTTGTACTGAAATCAAACCGGCGCGTCAATAACCTGTCAAAAAAACTCTCGTTTGTCCGCGTATCCAAAGTTGTCCAGTTTACACCATCATTAGAGCCCTGGAACTGCCAGGTTTTAGGATCTCTTTCCGGCGCATCGTTGCCGGATGTAATTGTGTAAGCATCCAATTTCTGGGCAGAAGACAGGTGCAATTGTGTCCAGAAATTTGGATTATAATCGAATGATAAAAACTTGGTTCCATAATCATTATCTACCAATTTTTTGGAACCTTCACCGGCATCTGCACCGCCGGAATTTTCATCGCTCACCGTTAATGTGCCAGTTGATGTAAGATCTCTCGACCGGGTTAACAATGTATCAAGCTTAAAATAAGCAATGGATAAGGACGAATCTATTGCACCTGAAGATGCGCTAACCAGCCGCACCGGCAGCAAATAGCGTACACCAAATGAGAGCTTGCTGCCATCAATCATTATTTGCATGGAATCGGTACTGGTTCTGCCCGCAGGAATAATACCGGTGGTGGAAGTAACGGTGTAGGCATCTGCCGGTATTGCATGATAGCTGTATCCTAAATAAGCAGCATTGCTTGCATTGTATGCTGTAACCAGTGAGGTATCAACCTGGAACTCTACTGTAATATCAGTTGAAGCGGATTTAAACCCTGAATAAGCTGCTCCAAAAGTTATGCCCTGTATTGAATCAACTTTATATATTGTCATAGTGGCCCGGTCCTGGTAAGCCTGCGGCATATAAATGGTGCCTTCCTGCGGCGAAACCAGGTCGTCGTTTTTTACACAGCTTGCCATAACCAGCGCAAAAATGAAAAATATAATTGTTTTGAAGGAAAAGTTGCGTGGCAACTTTTCCTGTTTATTTAAACAACACATGTATCTGATTTTTATTTGTGATTGAACAAAATATTATTTCAGGAATTTACCATCCCGGGTTTTGCACGAGGTATTGGTCTTTTAATATTTCATTGTTAGGTATGGGCCACAAATAATCCCTTTGTAAAAAGCGCCTTTTCTGAATCAGGGTTTTTTCATAAAAATCATCCCCGTTAGCAAATACATTCATACCATAAACATCCTGTCCCATTGTTTGCGGTGCTATTTTCCACCTGCGTAAATCAAAATAACGTACATTCTCAAAGGCAAGTTCCACCTGGCGTTCGTGCCTGATTATATCCCTTATACCAGTTTGGGTTGTTGGTACCGGAATTTCACCCGTACCACCGCCATAAACCGGAATACCAGCCCTTTGCCTTATCATGTTTACATATTTCAAAATATCGGGATTGCCGGGGTCTGTTTCATTTAAAGCTTCTGCATAGTCGAGGTAAATTTGCGCAAGCCTTAAATAAACCCAGCCTCTCCTGCTGCCATCATTTGTAAGTTGTTTGCGGATTATATAACCAGTAGAGGTTACATCCCATGTGCTTTGTATTCTTCCTGAATTACCACTTTGTTCAAAAACAGGAATTACTTCATCTGCGCTCTGCCCCTGGTTTTGCCAATAACTTTTGTTGTAAGTAACACCAACGTAAAAACGTGCTTCCCTGTTTGTCCACTGGTTAAAAGTTGACCTTTCCTTTACAT
>JAEWBD010000170.1 GCA_023391315.1 Bacteroidota bacterium
ACAAACAACAGTGTAAATGTTTTGAATTTGATTGAAGGCCGTGAGGCCATTGTTGAAAGCCCGGTTAATGCATTTGATCCTTTTATTGTGCATTATGCAGAAACATTCATTATTCCTGCATCAGTAAGGGCGTACACAATTCGTCCTTATGGTGAAAGCGAAGGGAAAGAATGCGCCACATTAAAAGCATTTGTGAGATTTAAAGCCTAAAGTTTTGCTTATTGTAAGATAAACCTGATTGATTCAATAAATTTCTTTGAACGTCATGTCGAGGTAACGAGACATCTCCTTAAAATCAAAGGGTGTAGTACTCGGGAGATTTCTCCTATCGTCGAAATGACGTACAACATAATTCAAACAATAAAAGAAAAATCAAATTATATGAGCGAATTTGTAACCAAACCAATTCCTGATGCAAAGCCGGATGTTGCTTTTGTATCAAGACCATGGGGCACGTTTAAACAATATGCATTCAACCAGGATTGCACTGTGAGTTTAATGAGCGTATTGCCGGGACAGCGTTTAAGCCTTCAATCACATACAGGGCGCGCAGAACTTTGGATCGTGATTGATGATGGTGCAACCGTGCAGGTGGGTGATGAAATAAAAGAATATGATAGGGGTGATGAAATCTGGATCCCGGCAAACGAAAAGCATCGCTTGTCATGCAAAGGCGATAAGCCTGTACGTGTGCTGGAAGTAGCATTTGGCAACTGGCAGCAGGCCGATATTCAACGGTATGAAGACGATTATAGACGTTCCGAAAAGGGAGAATAAAGAATAACGATTGCTTTATGAATTTTAATAAAAGAATAAATTACATATGCTTTGCAGTAGCACTGGGTGGTTTACTGTTTGGCTTTGATACAGCCGTTATTTCAGGCGCTATAAATTTTGTAAAAACACAATTTTCTTTAGATACGGTCGCCGAAGGATGGATGGTAAGCAGTGGCCTGCTCGGTTCTATCATTGGTGTGTTTGCAACGGGTATTATAAGTGACAAGATTGGTAGAAAAAAGACCATCATTGTAGCAGCTATTATGTTTTTATTGTCAGGTTTTGGTTGTGGTTTTGCTTCATCGTTCACCTTACTGGTTATAGCAAGAATGATTGGCGGCGTTGGCGTGGGAATGGCCTCCGTTATATCGCCCATGTACATTTCAGAATTTGCGCCGGCGGATAAAAGAGGCAGAATGGTTGCGTATTACCAGCTTGCCATTACCTTAGGCATTTTGCTGGCGTATCTTTCAAACGCCTATATTTTATCAATATCAGATAATGGTACAAGTGAGTTACTACAGCAGCCCAGGCGCGGCATGTTTGTGGTGATGTGCATTCCGTCTTTACTGTTTTTATTGATGCTGGTAAAAGTGCCTGAAAGCCCGCGCTGGCTGGTTGAGATAAACCGGCAGCAGGAAGCTCAAAAGATTTTATATACTGTAAGGCCCAAAGCTGCGGCAGATAAGGAATTCAACGATATTCTACATGCAAAATCAAGGGCAAAAACAACGTCAGTTTCACTGTTGCATCCATCTGTCCGGATTCCATTGATTATAGGGATTGTACTGGCGGTATTACAACAGTTCTCCGGTATTAATGCGATTATTTATTATGGCCCCAACATCTTTCAGTCAGCAGGTTTAGATAGCAGCAACGCATTAATGTTCCAGGTTATCATTGGCACCGTGAACTTTTTATCAACCATTATTGCTATTGCTTATGCTGATAAATACGGCAGAAAGTTTTTATTGAAAACAGGTTTAACAGGTATCATCATTTCATTAATATTATGCGGTATTCTTTTTTACACCAATCATACGCAGGGCTATCTCTTATTGGTATTAATGATGCTCTATATCATCTGCTTTGCATTTTCTATTGGCCCGGTAACATGGATCATCATCAACGAAATTTTCCCAACACATGTACGTGTAAAAGCTGTTACGGTCTGCACCATGGCTTTATGGATCGCCGTATGGCTCGTTGGTCAGTTCTTTCCTTGGCTGCTGGAAAAAGCAGGGCCTGCATTTACATTCTGGGCATTCGCAATTTTTAGTTTAATCAATCTCATATTCAGTTTAAAGGTTGTAAAAGAAACCAAAGGCAAAACGCTGGAAGAAATGGATACAGCTTTTGTGGCGCCGCATTAAAAATCATTATTCATTAATAAATCAATAACAATGGCTTCAAGAAGAAAATTTTTACAAACTGCTGCATTGGGCTCTGCTGCTGCTTTAAGTGGTACCAATATTATCGCCCGGGATAAAAAAATATATGCCATAAAAGATAACCCGGTTGTTGTATCTACATGGGGTTTCGGGCAAAAGGCAAATGCCGGTGCATGGGAAATATTAAGCAAAGGCGGCAGGGCTTTGGATGCTGTGGAAGCCGGTGTAAAAATTCCTGAAGCCGATCCTACCAATCAAACTATTGGATTAGGCGGACTGCCTGATCGTGACGGCTATGTTACACTTGATGCCTGTATTATGGATGAAAATTATAACTGCGGTTCTGTAATGTGCCTTGAACATATTGTTCATGCTATTTCTGTAGCAAGATTGGTGATGGAAAAAACGCCACATATTGTTTTAGCCGGTGATGGTGCATTACAATTTGCATTAGCCAATGGTTTTAAAAAAGAAAATCTTTTAACGCCTGAAAGTGAAAAAGCATGGAAAGAATGGCTGAAGACATCCAACTATCATCCTGAGATAAATGTGGAGAACAGGTTGTATGATAAAAATAAAGACCCTATGCCGGGCGGGCCATCCAACCATGATACTATTGGCATGATGGCGATGGATGCAAACGGTAATTTAAGCGGTGCCTGCACAACAAGCGGGCTTGCTTATAAAATTCATGGCCGTGTTGGCGACTCTCCCATCATTGGCGCTGGTTTGTATGTTGATAATGAAGTTGGCGCCGCCACATCAACCGGTGTGGGTGAAGAAGTAATTCGCATTGTTGGCTCACATTTAGTGGTTGAATTGATGCGGCAGGGTAAAAGTCCTGAGGATGCGTGCAGGGAAGCCGTTGAAAGAATTGTAAAGAGAAATCCTGAAAAATCAAAAGATATACAGGTAGGTTTTGTTGCGTTGAACAAGAGAGGTGAATATGGCGGCTATAGTTTGCAACCCGGTTTTGTTTATGCCGTAACCGGTAAAACAATCAATAAAATATTTCCTTCAAAAAGTTTTTATAAATAAAATCTATGAGTAATAAAGCAGTATTGGAAGTTTGTGCTTTTCATATTGAGTCCTGTTTAATTGCAGAAAAATGCGGCGCGGTACGGGTTGAATTATGCGATAACCCAATTGAGGGCGGCACTACGCCCAGCTATGGCACCATAAAACAGGTAAGAGAAAAAATTTCGATCAAATTATATCCCATCTTAAGGCCACGTTCAGGCAATTATTTTTATAGTGATGAGGAGTTTGATATTTTGAAAGATGATATTAACATGTGCAAACAATTAGGTTGTGATGGCATTTCTGTTGGTATATCAAAGATCAATGCTGAAGTGGATACAGAAAGACTGAAGCGCATTGTTGAATGGGCTGGCCCAATGGGCGTAACCTGCAACCGTGTGTTTGATTGCGCGCCGGAACCTTTTAACGCCCTGGAAGATATTATCAATTGCGGCTGTGAACGCATACTTACATCGGGATTAAAAACCGCTGCGCCGGATGCTGCTGATCTTTTAAAACAACTGGTTGATAAAGCCGGTAACAGAATTATTATCATGCCTGGCGCCGGTGTAAAATCATCCAACATAGCAAAGCTGAGAGATGCAAGTGGTGCAAAAGAATTTCATTCATCTGCCAGGAAAGTCGCACCGAATCCTGTCACTTATATTAACAAAGAAGTAAGCGACTATGGCAATGTTTATATAGCTGATGAAGTTGAAGTAAAAGCAATGATTGCAGCATTAAATAGTTAGGCTTTAATTGTATTTATCAGATAACTCCTGTTTTATAAATCAGGAGTTATTTGTTTTAACAGCCTTCATCTTTGGTGTTAGAAAATGAATAATGACCCATGCCAGCAGATAGGCTAAGCCGCATATGATGAAGAGCATATTATAACCAGCAACAATATCGCCTTTTGATTTATAGGAATCCAAAAGATAACCTACAAGAACCGGAAAAAGAATACCGCCTAAAGAACCTGCCATACCTCCTATTCCAATAACAGAGCTTAATGCTTTTTTAGGAAACATATCGGATGCAATTGTAAAAATGTTGGCGCTCCATGCATTGTGTGCTGCAGCGGCAAGACTGATTAAAACAACAACCGTCCATATATTGTCCGCATATTTTGCATACATAATGGGCAATACGCAAACTGCAGCTATAAGCAATGTGGCTTTTCTTGCCCGGAAAACAGGCCAGCCGCTTTTTATTAAATAAGACGATAAATACCCACCGCCCACACTGCCAATGGTTGTGGCAAGATAAACCGCACCCAGCTGGAGGCTGGGCTTTGATAAATCTAAAGAAAAGGTTGATGAAAAATAAGATGGCAGCCAGAATAAAAAGAACCACCAGATAGGATCGGTAAGAAACTTACCTGTGATAAACGCCCATGTTTGCCGGAAGCCAAGCAATTTCAACCAGCTTATTTTTTCCGTTTCTTCCCCTTCATCAACATCACTGTTGATATAATTGTATTCTGTTTGTGAAAGACGTTTTTTCTTTTCGGGCACCTCATAAAAAAACAGCCAGCATATCAGCCATATAAAACCAAGTGCACCGGTTATAACAAAAGCCTCTTTCCATCCGTAAGCGCTTAGAATTAAAGGAACAACTATAGGTGCAACGACAGCGCCAATACTGGCGCCTGAATTAAAAAGCCCTGTTGCCAGTGCCCTTTCTTTTTTGGGGAACCATTCAGCAATAGCTTTTATGGCTGCAGGAAAATTCCCCGATTCCCCTATCCCCAAAAAACTTCTTACCATTATAAAACCGCCGGTGCTTTTTACAAAAGCATGCAGCATGGCAGCAATACTCCATAAAATGATGGAGATAGTATATCCCAATTTTGTTCCGATATTATCAATCAACCGGCCAAAAAGCAATAAACCTATCGCATAGGTAAAAGAAAAGGCCATTACAATACGGCTGTAATCCGTTTCTGTCCAGTTGAATTCCTTTTCCAGCACGGGTTTGAGCAATCCTATAACCTGCCTGTCGATATAGTTGATGGTTGTTGCAAAGAACAGCAATACAACAACCATCCAGCGGACGTTGCTGTTTTTTTTATCCATTGAAATAACCATCGCTTCGGAATTCTTTTTAATCATTGGCATATTTTAAATAAGCAACCACTAATACCGCTAATTATTTTTTAGCTTTCGAAAGTTCATCGCGCATTTGCTTTAATATTTTATTATTCGCTTCGATAAGATGCGTTGTATTGCCGGCCTTATACCATTCCAAAAACCTGTCCTGGTGATAAAAAGGTTCCGGTGTAAGCAATTCGTTTTCGAGATAACTGATAAGGCTGGAATAATAAGAATCATTTTCCCCGGCAATCATAATTCTTGCACGCAAAGCATTAAAATCATTCAACTGCTGATTGATCGTTTTAATATAAGCTGTATGCCGGAAAGAAGAAGCCTCAGCTGTTTGCATCACTTCTTTTATAAACATGCCGGCACCTCCATCTTTATTAGGTTGTTCCAGTTCCATTAAACCGGTAATTGTTGGCGTAAGATCCGTGTGTTCAAAATAGGATAATTGCCTGTTTTTAGCGATGGACGGGCCGGTAAATAACATTGGCGTTATCACACTGTCTTTATCAATCATCGGGTGCCAGCCCTTCTCGCTTTGCCCATGGTCGGAAGTAACAATCAGTAAGGTAGATTCCCACTTACCGGTTTGTTTTAAATCATCGATCAATACGCCTAATAACCTGTCTGCGTTTTCAACAGCATCAACATAAGGCGAACCTTCACCCCAAATATTTCTGTAATAAGATTTATCCGGTGTTGTATAAGATAAGAAGCGGCCTTCATTACCCGGTGTTTGTAAATGTATCCTGAAATAACGCACGTCATATTCATGCAGCAATTCTATGCTTTGCTTTACTACCTGTTCATCCGTCATACCAGGATTATGAATATTGATGGTAAAGCCGTTGCTCACAGATATGTAGGCTTTTGTATTTACTACAAATGCAGTTGTTTGAGGAAATGCATCCTGCAGCATTTTATTCCCCTGTTTAATAAACAATGTTCCTTCCTGTAAAACAGGATTGGGAAATGATGAACTGTGTATGCGGCCATATTCACCAACCGTTGGATGATGTGGCATGATCATGTGCGACTGCTCAATATAAGTGCCTTCTTTTATCAGGCTGTTAAAAACAGGCATATTCAATCTTGCAGGCGCTTTCCAGTGAAGCCCGTCAATAAAAAAAACAATTACTCTTTCCGGTTTATTCATGATCGTTTATAATGCTTCATTCAAAGCTATAAAGTAAGTTGTGAGTAGCACCGCTCCAAAAAGCAATTCAATCTTCTTAACCTTAGTCTCTTCTTCCAAACACCGCTCCTCTTTCAATCGGCATAACATTATCTGCATAAAATTTCAACCAGTTATTTTCAAGCTTTCTTTCTTTTGGCTTCCAGTTGTGCATACGCTTTTTAAACTCATCATCTTCAATTAAGAGATCAATTTTTCTTTTATCAAGATCAATTAAGATTGTATCACCATTTTCAATAATGGCAAGCGGGCCGCCGCAGGCAGCTTCCGGCATTACCTGCCCTATTGTAATTCCTTTGTTTAAACCTGAAAGCTCACCATCCGTAACAACAGCCACTGTATCGGCAAGGCCAGCCCCGCTTAAAGCAGCCATAAAACTGCAGGCGAATACAGTGCCCGGCCCTCCAACCGGCCCCATCATTCTCAATACAACAATATCTCCATCAACGATGTTGCCTTTTGCAAGCTCCTGCATCGCCAGGTCTTCATCTTCATACACTTTTGCAGGGCCGCTAAAAATACGGTTCGACCCATCAATACCTGAAAGTTTAACAATTGCACCGGATGGAGCTACACTACCCCTGATAATGGCGAGACCCGGTTCTTTTCGAAAAGGATTGTTTATTGTATGAATGATGGTTTCATCCATTTCAATAGTCCGCTCCAGCACAACAGCCAGTGTTTTATTTTCAACCGTTAACACGCCTGTGTTGAGTAATGTTTTAAGCTGATGCAAAACCGCATTGGTACCGCCTGCTTTATCAAAATCTTCAATACGATCCGGACCATTGGGCCTTATCTGCGTGATCTGTGAAAACTTTGCAGATTCGACTTCAAACATTTTTATCATATCAATATCAAGGGCAGCTTCAACAGAAATTGCAGTAAGATGCCGCACTGTATTGACAGAACAACCAATGGAGACAGCAACCCGCACAGCGTTCTCAAAAGCTTCTTTGGTTAATATATCCTTCGGGCGAATATTCCTTTCTACAAGCTCCAGTATTTTAAAACCCGCCCTTTTTACAATCTCTTTTAACCGTTCACTGCCAGCCCTTACCGGTGTTGTTTGAGACAAAGCCATACCCAATGCTTCCGCCATGCAATGCATGGAATTAGCCGTGGCAAGGCCTGCACAAACACCGGGGCCTTTGATGGCGCAGCGCGTCCAGTCTTTCATATCATCCAGCGTCATCTTTCCGGTAAGCAAAGTACCGACGCCTTTATACACTTCTTCAATATCAACATTTCTGCCGTTACAGGCACCGCCAAGCTGGTAACCGCAGGGCACAACGATTGAAGGAATATTCAATCGTGCTGCCGCCATAAGATGTGCCGGTGTTGTTTTGTCGCATGATGATAACAGTATCATCCCATCCAATACTGCGCCTTCAATCATTACTTCGATATCGTTTACCATAAGGTCCCGCGTTGGCATAAGATAACGTGCCTTTTTGCCCGCAGATGTTACGAAATCTGAAGGCGCAATGGTGTTTATTTCAAAGGCTAAACCACCGGCTTCCCGAACAGCCTGTTGCGCCAGTTTTGAAAATTCATCAAGGTGCTGGTAACAAACTGACAGGCCGGAAGATGAATTGATAACGGCTATCTTAGGCTTATGAAAATCTGCTTCATCTATGCCCATAGCGATCCACTGAGCCCTTCTCACAGCCCATCTTGTACTGCCTTCTTCAAAATTGCTCCTGACATTATTTTTCATTCGTGCAAGTTTGTTTTTTCAATGGCCTCATGAACGCCTTGAAGTATATTCCCCTGTGTGTGAAAAACATTTTATATGGGCGTTTCATTGGCATTCTTTAAATTATTTTCTTTCATCCATTCCTTTACCATTACACCGTTAAGTGCTGTTGCTGTAATGTTTTCTTTTAACATCAGCCCACCCGCCGCACCGGCGGCGTAGCCCATTCCAAAGCATTGCGCGGTAACACGCGCCGATGCCAGCGCTTCATGTTCTGCTGACATGCAGCGGCCCGCCACCAATATGTTCACTGCATTGTTGGGGATTAATGTTTCAAACGGTATATCATAAAAATCATCTTCGGGGTAATGTATTTTTAAACCACTGGCTGCATGCAATTCTATCGGCCAGGCAGAATGTGTGATGGAATTTTTATTTTTTACGGCATGTATTACATCATCATTCATAAGCCTTGCCACGCCTGCGATAGAACGCGTTTGCCTGATGCCTACCTGTGCGCCTGTATCAGACATATAAGCATCACGAAAAGCATCAATATTTTCCATAAGAAACCTTGCGTATTCACGTGCCTGTTTGCGGCCCTCTGTCTCGGCAAAAGTGAGATCAGTTGAATTGATACCTGTGGGGACAGACCCATCAGGATAAGTTATCCTTGTCATATTGCACAGCACTTCACCAGAGTTAGGCAGCGGGAATGCATACACATGATGCCTGGGCAAATGATACCGACCGGTTAAATGCGCTGTTTCAATTTCAGCATTCAAATCATGAGGATCAAGTTGAAGGAACGCATCCATATCAACGTTAGCCATTTTAAATATCATGGTTGGCGTTTGCACCTGACCGTTATTGCCGAATGTTGTTTTAAGGCTCATGCTATGAACAACTTCCGCATCGCCGGATGCATCAATAACCATTTTAGGCTTAACGGCATACTGTCCTTCATAGCCTTTTACTAACAGGTAACTGATGCGGCCACTATCATCTGTATAAGCTTTTAAAAAATTAGTATGATAAAGTATGCTGCAGTTGTGTGCGGCTAACAATTCATCCGCTGTTTCTTTCCATTTTAAACTATCATGCGGTACCAGTAATGTCTTCCCAAATTTTACAGGCTTAACAACAGCATGTTTGTTTTGCAGCATGGAATAAAATTCATCGGCAAAACCAAATACGATCTGTTCCGGTTTGCTGCCGCTACTGAATAAACCACAGATAGTTCCGCTAAGACCGGCAACAGTAGCACCGCCGCAAAACCCGTATTTTTCTATCAGCAGAACAGACAACTTTAGCCGTGCCGCAGCAATAGCAGCGGCAACACCTGCCGGGCCTGCACCTATTACACAAACATCAGGTTCATACCTTACAGGTACATTATAACTATCAACGGTGAACATTTTTTTCATTCAGCATATTTTCTGTTGCGGGAAAGTATTGGAGGTTACAGATATTGGGAGGTTGCCTGCCATTCAAAGCATCAATAACCGCCTGTGCTGCAGCAATGGCAATCCGTTCATTAGATTCTTTTGTAGAACCTGCAACATGTGGTGATAAAACAACGTTAGAGAATTTAAGTAGTGGATTACCTGCATTCATTGGCTCTTCTTTAAACACATCCAATGCAGCGCCGGCAATTTTATTTTCAGACAAAGCATCTACCAGTGCCTGCTCATCAACGAGGTCGCCTCTTGAAGTATTGATGAGATAAGCTTTAGGCTTCATTATATTCAAATATTGATCGCTGATAAATTTATGTGTGAGTGGGGTTGCCGGACAATGAACGCTTACAAAATCAGAATCCTTAAATATGGTCTCAAGATCATCCGAAAAATTCACATCCAAACCTTCATGTGCAATAAATGGATCGTAGGCAGTAACGATCATACCCAGGCACTTACAAAATTTTGCAGTAGCCCGGCCGGTTTTACCATAACCTATTATACCTATTTTCTTTCCTTTTATATCAATCTGGTTGAGTGAAAAGCGTTCATGCCATCTTTGTTTGCGCACTGCCTTATCCATGAATATAACCTGCTTTGAAAGCGCCAGTATCATAGCCACCGCATGTTCTGCAACCGTTGTATCATTAGTGCCCGGTGTGTTGCACACATATATGCCATGCTCGCCTGCAAACTTCATATCAACATTATCCATCCCAACGCCTGTTCTCGCAATAATTTTTAAATTAGCACCCTTCGCAATTACGTCTTTATCAAAAATGGTTGTGGCCCTTAAAATAGCAGCATCTGCATCTGCAATTAAAGCCATCGCCGTTTCTTTTGTTGTATCAGGTGCCAGCACCATATCCACTTTCCCTTCTAATATTTCTATGCCTTTGGAGTTTATCGGTTCTGAAATAAATACTTTCGGGAGTTTGCTCATATATGTTTTAAACTTTTAATTGTTTTCAAAAAGATGTATCAATGCACTGAAATCAAGCTCACCTTTTCCTTCAGATACAAGCTGCTGCATTTCATTGTGCAGCAGTTGTGTGCCGGGCAGATTAACCGATCTTTCAGCAGCAGCCTGTTTGGCAATACGCAGGTCTTTGGTATATAATTTTAATTTGAAGCCAGGAGAAAAATCCCGTTTAATCATTCTTTCGCCGGAAACAGCAAGCGTTCTGCTGTCTGCAAAACCGCCTGATAAAACTTCTTTTAATTTGGCAAGATCAATGCCTGCGCTGGCTGCAAGCGAAAAAGCTTCAATAACGCCCTGCGTAGCCAATGCCGTAGCAATCTGGTTGCATGATTTTGCAATCTGTCCGGCGCCTGTTGAACCAATATGATTAATCTTCTTACCTAATATCTGAAACAAAGGCAACGCACGCTTAAAGGCAGTTTCGCTGCCGCCGGCCATGATGGAAAGACTGCCGCTTTTAGCACCAACATCACCACCTGAAACAGGGGCATCAAGTGTGTCAACGCCAATAGTTGCAAACCTCTTATGTATGTCTATTTCGGTGGCTGCATCAATGGTTGACATATCTATAAAAAGCTTGTCTCTGCTTAAGCCTTCCATCAAACCACCGTTGCCAAAAGCCACTTCTTTTACCTGCGGTGAATCGGGCAGCATGGTGATAATAATATCCGACAGTTCAGCAATTTCTTTGGGTGATGATGCACCTATCGCACCTTTTTTTTCAAGCTCCTGCATGGATGCAGCACCTGAACTAAAAACATACAATGTATAACCTGCATGCACCAGGTTTTTGGCCATCGGCTTGCCCATAATTCCCAGCCCGATAAATCCTATCTTTTCTTTCACTTGTTTGTGTTTTGCTTAGTACTGCTATGCAGAAATCCTGGATCTTTTTAATGCTTCAATCGTTTGTTTGGCGCCTGAATTCAGAAAGCTTGCATCGGTTCCGCAGGCAAAAAACTGAATGCCCAGTTGCTGATATTTTTTCAAATCAGCAGGATTGGCAAGCAGTATTCCAACATGCTTACCGGCACGTTTTGCGGCAGCTACAATTTTACCAACGGTTTCAACAAAAAGCGGGTGCGTTGTCTGACCGAAAATACCAAGCGCCATGGAAAGATCAGATGGTCCGATAAACAATACATCAACACCTTCAATTGCTGCAATTGCATCAAGATGATTTAAAGCTTCTTTGGTTTCTATTTGTATAACGCCCAATAATTCTTCAGAAGCCGCTTTGCGATAAGTATCAAAGTCATCTCCATATTTAGCGGCGCGTATCATTTTGGCAACGCCTCTTGTTCCTTCGGGTGGATATTGCATGGCCCTGGCAACAAGCAATGCCTCTTCAGCGTTTTCAATACGCGGGCACATAATGCCATCTGCGCCCGCATCCAATACGCGATTGATGCGTTGCCGATGAAAACTTTCCACTCTTATAATGGCTGAAACATTTGTGTTCTTTAAACCAAGCAATTGGTTAATTACATCGGCTTCAGCGCCTAATCCATGTTCAATATCCACGACCACCCAGTCAAAACCCGCGTTGGCAATTATTTCTGCTGAAATTGCATTGCCAAGGCTGAGAAATGTGCCCAGCAATAGCTCACCATTATTCAATCTTTGTTTTATTCCTTTCATTTAGATGTTTGAATTTGTAAAGAGTTCTATTTATTTCAGAAGATATTATTTCCTTATATGCCATTTGGTTAAGCAACGCTTTAATCTTAATGCAACATGCTTTGCTGCAGCATCAATAAACCATATATATCCAATATTTAATTTAAGCAGGGTTTATAAATACCGGATAAACTTTTAATCAATAAGCAAATAAACTCAGGTCTGGCAAAAACAGCCGCTTCATTATTTGCAAAAATGAATACAATATTTGCCTTGGCCGCCGTAAAAAGATGTGCATTTTCTGCTCCCGGTTTGCAGCTTTTAGGAATAATATTTTGTCATAATATTTAAAAAACAAAAAACAATTTTTTTAATTAACCCGGACACTTTTTAAAAGGATAAATTCCTTATTAAAAAGTGCTTTTGATTTATATGGAATTATTACATTAGCATTTATAACATTGTTTGTTCAGCATGAAGCCAATACTAATTAGAAACACATCGTCGCCTAATCTTTCGTTTACCATCGAAGAGCGCATAAAACCGCATTTCAGTGTGCCTTATCATTTTCATAACGAGTATGAGTTAACAGCTATTCTTAAAGGTCGCGGCTCAAGATTTGTGGGCAACCATATCAGCAGTTTTGATAATTCAGACATGGTTTTAATTGGCAAAAACCTGCCGCATCACTGGCATAACGACAAAACTGCTTCGCATTCCAATGAAGAAGTAAAAGCTATTATATTAAAATTTGATGCAGATTTTAATGGCGTAAGATTGTTTGATCTTCCTGAAAATTACCAGATTCAAAAAGTGCTGGAAAAGGCTTCCAGCGGTTTAAGAATTGTGGGCGAAACTTTTAACAAGCTCGTATCGCTGATGCAATCATTACTTACAGCAAAAGGGCCGGACAGGATTTCGCTCTTATTAAAAATTTTATATGAAATAGCTATATCTGATAACCTTGAAGTGTTATCAAATCAAAATCATATTCCTGCCAGCAAAGGCAACGATTATGATAACGACCGCATGAACAGGGTGTATGCATATATTATGAACAATTACCTTGAAGAGATTAGCCTTTCAAAAGTGGCGGAAATAGCATGCATGAATGAAGCTGCTTTTTGCAAGTACTTTAAAAAAAGATATAACAAAACGCTCATGCAGGTTATAAATGAAATAAGAATAAATTATGCCTGTAAAGAATTGCTGAAAGACGATGCAAATATTACGGAAGTGTGTTATCAAAGCGGCTTTAACACGTTTTCCAATTTTGCAAAAACATTTAAAAAGATAACCGGTACCAACCCGAGAGAGTACAAGATGAAGATTAAAAAATTAGAGAAGTAATGAGCATATTCGTTATATACTAAAGAGCCTGCAAAAAAAGCAGGCTTTATTATTTAAACACGGTTTGATCAGCTATCTTCTCTCCGCTCCATATTTTCCGTTGCGTCCATTTACCGGCAGGCGCTGTCCAGAAAGCATCGCTGGCAGGAATGCCAAGATGAGATAAACCCATGGTGCACATATATAAAGCGCCGGTATAATTATAGTAATCGATGGCGCCGGTTTGTTCGCCAACGATGCCTGCATTCAAAAAACCATTTTCATCAAAAGTTCCCGGCGCCAGCATCATGTGTTTTATAACTGCAGTTATTGCGGCCCGCGTTGCACCGGCATCTAATGATGAAGGCAACTTACGTTCCCGGAAAGCCATATATTCCAGTTGTTGTAACATGGCAATACGATATACGGATGACCGCCCGATAACAGGAAATGTTCCTTCCGGTGAAATAAGGTGTTCCAGTACCTGCGCATAACGTTCGCCGCGTGTTAGCGCTTCTTTCAGCATATTATCTACCGGCATGCCCATGGCTTTGCAGTTATTCAACACTTCGATTAATAAAGGCTGAATTACATAACTGTTGTAATAATCCCAATGAAATTGTGGCCCGTCTCCATATACACCATCACCTAAATACCATTCTTCATGTTTTTTGATCGCGTATTCAATGGCCTGCTTATTGCATTTGCCTGTAAATTTCCAGATTGCCGTTTCTATGATGGCCGGAAAAAGTAACCAGTTGCTTTCATTCGGTTTAAAGGCACGGTGTGTTTCTAATGCCGTAATGATATTTTTTTGCTGTGTTGCTGATAAAGGTTCCCATAATTGCTTTGGTGCAATGAGTAAAGGGTAAGCTATGTAAGCTGCATGCACAATCCTTTCCTGTGTTGAATCTGCAAACATATAATCAGGGGAAGAAGGATTGGTGGCATTTATTAAACATTGTCTCGCAAGCTCACTGTAATGTGCACGAAGCCTGCCTTCATCAGTACTGTCAGCACCAAGTGAAAGCCACGGCGCCATGCCTGATAAAGTGCGGCCAAATGTCTGTAAGGACGATGTTTGAATATTGCTTTCCCTTGTTTCCCATTCCTTCCTGGGAAATACATTATGCAACTGATTTTTGCTTAAAGGCATCAGTACAGGATCTGCTATTTTGAATAAAAGATTAAGTGTACAACTCCTGTCATCGTTAAAGCCGGTTAATTTTATTGATGCATGAAGGGCCTTATATAATTCACTTCCTGCAAGCAAAAAAGCACCGGTGCCATACGTTTCACTGTCATCAAAATCAACATCGGTTGGAGCATCGCCAACTTCCTGCACATAACCCAGTTTACCATTAGCATGAACAGATTCTTTTAATGCCTTCCATCCTTTTTCTATCGTTGGCATAAATTCATCACGCGGCAATAAACCGTTGTTCACACCCCACGTCATTGCATATACATAAAAGCCTGTGCCGCTGGATTCTTTTTGGGGATAGTTTTCAGGATCAAGCAAGCTCTGGCTCCAGAAACCGTTAGTCATCTGAATGCTTTTCAGCTTATAACACATCTCTTTAAACTGGTTTTCAAAAAAAGAACGGTCAGGATGATCTTTCGGCATATACTGCATCACCCTTGCAAGCCCTGCAGCCACCCAGCCATTGCCACGTGACCAGAATATTTTTTTACCATTGGCTGATTTCATCGTAAAAAAACGGTCATCCCGAAAGAACAAACTATCAGCAGGTGAATAGAGATAGTTTGATGTGCGTTTCCATTCACGCACCATGTGATCCATGTATTTGGGCTGGTTAAAAATAGTTGCCATTCTTGCATAAGCCGGCGGCGCCATAAATAAGGCATCGCACCAGCTCCACCACTCCCACCAATATTTATTGTTCTTAAAACTAATGTCAGGTTCAAGCTCCCGGCGCATGGTGGCATCCATCACAAAACGAGATTTATCAACCATAGATTTCTGTCCTGTAAGTTCATACAGTTCAAGAAAAGCCTGCGAAATAGCCAACACATTTGCGTCGTAAGGGCGTGGTAC
>JAEWBD010000176.1 GCA_023391315.1 Bacteroidota bacterium
TCACCAGGTGAATTTTTGCTGTTGAATAAAAAAGGAGGCGTACTATGAAAGCGGTCATTGTAACTGACGAGACTGCAGGAATAGCCGGAATGAAACTCGCAAAGCGGCCTGAACCGCCGCAGAGCCGATTGATGCCGTTCCTGCCAACGGATCAACAATCGACTTTGTTGTAGAAGCAATTCCTTTCCAATTGAGTGAAATTGTACAGCGGTTGCGTAAGGGAAGCTGAAAGCGAATATCGGCAGCATATCTTCTCTTGACGATGCCATTGCCACCTTTAGCTCGCCCAACCGGGCCAGCGGAAAGAAGATCATTCGCGTTTTCTCTTAAAAGCAGCTACAGGAAGAAGTATTCAGGGCAATATCAATACTTTTGCTAAGAAGAATTAAGAATAATGGAGTATATATCTTCACGTTTCATAGGCATACTCCATTTTCTTTCTTTATTGGTAACGTCAATAATCCTCCAGGTTTTTGGAGCAGGGCGGAAAGTTGTAAATAATAACAATGATATAAAATTGTTAGAGTATGAGTGAACAACTACAAATAGAATTAGTGAACCCTCAAACTAATATATTGGCGTTTAGACTGGTACAGTTTAACGATGATAACTATTTTAAAAGCCTAAAAAGCTTCAATTGCTATAAAGTAATTTTAATCAGGAGAGGAAAAGGCCAATTGGCCTTTGACAGAGTCAGGTATAACTTCTCTGAAAATTGCCTGATAAGGTTTCCTATTTACCAACCTTTTCAAATTGAAACTGACGGCCAGGTGGATGGCCTATTGTTACAGTTTCACCCAGACTTTTTTTGGAATCATAAGTACGAACTGGAGTTGACCAGTAAGCAGGTGTTATTTAAGAATATCGGGGAAGTGCCCTCCATTAAGGTCAGTAAAAAGGAAATGGATCAATTACTGCACCCATTGGAGCAGCTTATTTCAGAACTCCACAATGACGGTTTAGGCCGTTACGACATAGCGATTTCATGGGTAAAAATATTTATGATTTATGCTTCACGGATCAAGATGGAAAGAGGCTTTGTACCCTCAGAAACACTTTCGGCAGCTCATTATATGACGCGGAAATTGATCAATGCAGTAGAGCAGCATTTTCAGTACAAGCGCCGGCCGGCCGATTATGCAAAGTTATTGAACGTTACCGTTAAAACGTTAAACCGTAAGGCTAAGCAACACCTGGGGAAGACTATTGGTGATATAATTTCAGAGCGTATTATAACACAGGCTAAGCATGAACTCTATTTAAGCGATAAATCGATAAAGCAAATTGCTCTCGGCCTTGGATTTCATGACGTTGCTTATTTCAGCCGCTTCTTTAAAGTACGAACGGGCACGTCTCCGGAGGCTTATCGTAAATCTTTCAGTAAAGCCATAGACAAAGCTGTAGTGGCACAAACATCTTCAACAGTTGAAATGTCTTAGTTCATAAACAGAAATAATAAGTGTTGGCTATTAAGCGGGATGGTTTCTACAACACATTGTCCTTTTCGTCCATTTGCCCGCTTTTCGTTGTGTTTTAATTTTATGGTTTTAATAGAAATAAGAAATATTCAAAAATGAGCTGTGACTTTTTGTGGTTACAGTTATAGGAGAGTATAAAAATTTTTATCTAAAACAATCAGTTCTATAGATTAATGCCTGAGGGTACATTTGATTTTTTTGAAAATTATATCAGAGCTTACGATTTGTTCTCTGACGAGGATATTGCAGCAATTAGGTCGCTGGCAATATCAAAGCAACTTAAAAAAAGGCAATATCTGCTGCGCCAGGGAAGCATATGCCGGTATTACACTTTTGTATGCTGCGGTTGTCTCAGGTTATATCGAATAGACGATGATGGCAACGAACATATCTTAGACCTGTCACCAGCCGGTCACTGGATCAGCGATCGTGCAAGCCTGCTGACCGGGATACCTTCCAATGAATTTATTGATGCCCTGGAAAACACCACTGTTATCCAGTTTTCAACATGTAGTTTTAAATGGCTGCTGGAAGAAATACCCAATTTTAATAAATTAAACACTAAACTTATTACGGACGACTGCGATATAAACCGTGACAGAATTTATACGATGCTCAGCCGCCAGGCAGAAGACAGATATCGCGACTTTGTGCAAAGATTTCCGAAACTGCATGAACGTATTCCGCTATACATGATAGCATCCTATATCGGCGTTTCAAGGGAGACATTAACAAGGATACGCAGTAATATATCATTGCCCAATGAGCCGCAATTAGCAGATCGATAACGAAATTAATGAAGAACCCGGCTTGGTTTCTTAAAAGCAGATACTGGCGGCAATCACGTCCTTCCTCATTTATTTTTTTACATATGCCAGATGCAGGCAGGCTTTATAAATTTTTGGGTTGATTTTTTTGATCTTCCCCGTTTTGTACACAGGCTAATAACAGGCTGGAGAAACTGGCTACGAAAACAGAATAATTAAATGGGGCTCTGTATCCTACAAAGAACAGCATACTGAATGCAAATATTAATGTAAGTATAAAGCTGCCGTAAGCCACAAACTTAATTTTATAACCAACGATAAGCAGTATGCCAATTAATGTTTCGGCAATGGTGGCTATGAGGCCAAAGAACGAAGCTGTTTTTGGAGAGAAGTAAGGCATCAGGCTATTTGCGTAAATGGCAAAATTGCTCCAGTTTCCCCATGATACATTCGCACTGCCCGGCGCTCCTAAAATACCAATGCGATCCAATACCGGTAGCAGGAAGCCAACCCCTAATGCAAAACGCAAGAGTATTTGTGCCGTTGAAGAATTCTTTTTCATAAACATTATTTTTTTAAAAAAAAGTCCGGATTTTTTCTGTTCAGTATTACTGCAACTATTTAAACAACAAAGAACGATAGTAACTCTGTTTATGTTTGTGATATATGTCAAGAAAAATAAAATGTTTACTCCTTGCCTGTCGGAAAATATTTTGGTTTTAATAAATAAAATGTGACAAATGTCCTTGCGTTGAGATGTTCATTCCGTTTTTTTTGTAAGTTCTGTAAACGTTTAAAAAATAAAACTAAATATAGATGATGGCATTAAATGAAAACGATCTTGTCAAGGTAGTTGATGAATTGCGGCTTAAGGGTTATACCGATAATTTTATCATCCAAGATAATCTGGTTTTTTCTACAAACATGAACCAGGGTTTTGTGGAAGATGAAGTAATTATCGAAGGAGCATATCAATTTGATATCAGCGAAGATGCGTTCGATACACAAAACCTGTTTGCGGTTTTTATACCTAAGTACCAGCTCAGGGGATTGATCATTGATCTTTTGGGAATGTATTTTTATATGGAAGATCAACCGATCACAAAGATACTTCGGGATGCGCCACTGGTGAGCTATGTTTTTAACAGCCAGCATCCGGATATGAAATATGGACTGAAAAAAATTACTCCGTCTGAATTTAATGCGGATAGTGACCGGTATGTATTGCGGATAGGATTCCCTGATTTTCCGGAATGCCCTGCAGGAACGGCATTCACTATGTTGGGGTTTGATAAACAAACACAGCAATATGTATGGCTTGCTACCAGCATCTTAAAAAAGGGCCGGGTTAAAAAAATTGAATTTAATGAATACAATAAAGAAATTATCTAACGCTCTTACATTGTTTCCGGACAGAAATTATTTTGATCTTTTTGTAAGATGGTTTATAGCCAAAGCCTTTTTCAACGATAGGCCATCTGTACGGATGTGTGATTAAGAAGTTTCAAGTAGCAGCTCATCAACTTGCTCACCTTCTGCAATCAATTTAACAATGGATATGTGACAAATGTCAATATTTAAAAGAGTACCGCCTGTTACCTTGCCGTCATAATGGTTCGGGAAATCTGGCAAGAATTTATTTATCTTCTTAACCCTATAAATGTATGATATCGATAGATACAGGCGAATGCAGGCCTTCTGCAAAAAACAAGGATTTTTATTTGGATGTCATCCAAAGTCTAAAAGAAACTCCAAAGAAATTACCCTCAAAATACTTCTACGACAAAGAGGGCGACAGTCTTTTTGAAGCAATTATGGATTCTCCTGATTATTATCTCAGCCGGTGTGAAATGGAGATCTTTACCAGGCAGGCAAAACAAATTGTGGATAGTATAACGGCACAAAATTTAAACTTTGAATTAATAGAATTAGGACCCGGTAACTGTGCTAAATCTATTCATTTATTGCACGCACTTGCAGCTGCAGATGTATCTTTTAATTATATACCTATCGACATATCAGAAAATGTAATCAGCAGGCTGCAGTTATTTCTGCCTGATAAAATTCCTAACTTACAGTTTAACGGTCTGGCAGGCGATTACTTTAACGCATTATCAATACATAATTTATTGCCTGCAACACGAAAGGTTGTGATGTGCTTAGGAGGTAATATTGGCAACATGACCATAGAAGAGAGTAATGCTTTCTGTAAAAAATTGCGCAGCTATTTACAGCCCGGCGATCAATGTATTATCGGATTCGATCTCGTTAAGCATCCTGCTGTTATCAAACGCGCATATGACGACAGAGACGGGTTGACCCGGAAATTTAATTTAAACCTGTTAGCAAGAATTAACCGGGAGTTAGATGCTGATTTCAGGATCGGCCAGTTTGATCATTATTGCAGTTATGATCCTTTAACCGGGTCAGCCAAAAGTTATCTCGTAAGCTTAAGTGATATAGCAGTAAATATTTCCGGTACCATAATTCCTTTTGAAAAAGATGAATGTATATGGACCGAGATATCACAGAAATATTCCAAAGACCAGATTCGTGAAATGGCAGTGAATAATGGTTTTGTTCAAGCAGCAGCATTCCTGGATTCAAGGTCATGGTTTATGGATGCTGTTTGGACAGCTGTTTAAAATAAATAAAAACGGGAGTGTTGATGTTATAATTAGTTCCGGCCAGGCACACAATTCCTTTGTAAGCGCGGTTATCAGTCTATCAAATTGATTCATATTGAACAGGAACAACGCTTGAGCCTAACCATATTGTACAGGCCTTAGCTAATAAAATAAACACATTCATTAAACAAAAAATACAACAATGGAAAAGAATCTCCAGACACTCGCAAATGCGATGAATGAAATGGTATCCCAGGGCCAGCTTGTAGAAGCAGCCGAAAAGTATTACTCATCCAATATCAAAACCATTGAATTTGACGGCAGGATAACCGAGGGAAAACAATCAGCCATGAAGAAGCTAACTGACTTTGTCAGCTCCATTCAGAAAGTGAAAGAAATTACGCTTGTCTGGTCTGCATCTGATGATAATGCTTCTTTTTCTGAATTCATTTTGGATTTAGATATGAAGGATGGAAGCAATATTTACCTGCATGAGATAGTTCGCTCATTATGGGAAAACGGGCAGGTTATAGAAGAACGGTACTTTAAAGGATAATGCAAAGGCATTAATGTTAAACCGGGCAATCAATTTAAATACTGTTGATAGCAAAAAAATATACGACAAATGGATAAACTTACTTTAAAAGCAACACTTATAAAGCAGCACGAAGAAACTCTTCAGCAACTAAGGAATGATTACGCAGCTTACCAGGGCGATGGTAATCTGAACCTTGAGGATGTGCGTGACGCTGATGACAACTCACACAGGGAGCAGGCTGAAGAATTTTTACAGGCTTTGGAAAGGCAGATCCATCAGCGGGAGAATGAAATTAAAATGCTACGTGATTTAGATTTCGGTAGTAAAACCTCTGTAACAGAAGGCGCAGTTGCGTTGGTTAACGGCCTGTATTATATTATCGGGATACCCGCATGCCAATTTGATCTTGACGGAAAGCATTTTATTGCCATGTCACCCGATGCACCGTTTTACCAGGGGCTGATGAACAGGAAGCAAAATGATTCCTTTGTTTTCAATGGTAAGCGGTTTATGATTGAATCTATTTTTTAACCTTAAAATTACGATTATGCTAAGATGGCTTGATGTGATAAAATTCGCCAATAATGGAAATCCCACACCTGATAAAAGGGTGGAAAAAACACCCGAAGAATGGAAAGCATTACTTACAGACGAGCAATTCAGGATTACCCGGCTTAAGGGCACGGAGCGGGCATTCAGCTCTGATCTTTGTTCCTATTTTGAACCGGGGAGATATGCCTGCATCTGCTGTGGTACGGTACTCTTTGATGCAGATACAAAATTTGAAAGTGGAACCGGGTGGCCTTCCTTCACCCAACCAATAAAAGAAAATGCGGTTGCTTATCATAAGGATAGTTCCTTTGGTATGGTACGCATTGAAGCGCTCTGTAATACCTGTGACGCTCATTTGGGGCATGTGTTCCAGGATGGGCCCATGCCCAGCGGACTTCGTTATTGCATGAACGCTGTTTCGTTAAAAAAAGTTAATATGAGCGAAAAAAAAGTTGATTTTGGCGGAGGCTGTTTCTGGTGTACAGAGGCGATTTTTCAGCGGTTGAAGGGCGTCATAAAAGTTGAGAGCGGTTACAGCGGAGGGAAGTTCGTTAACCCAGGTTATAGAGAAGTTTGCAGTGGTGCAACCGGGCATGCGGAAGTGATTGAAATCACTTACGATCCGGCCGAAATTTCATTTGATGATTTACTGAGAATACATCTTACCACGCATAACCCCACAACCTTAAACCAACAGGGAGCAGACAGGGGTTCACAGTACCGGAGTATTATTTTTTACCGAAACGAAGATGAAAAGCAGGCTGCTGCTAAAATTATCGAAGAAGTGCAAAAATCATACGCCGATGTGATCGTGACTCAGCTGGAAATGTTCGAACATTTTTATAAGGCAGAAGACTATCACCAGGATTATTATAACAAAAATCCGGATGGAGGATATTGCCAGGCTGTTATCAATCCCAAACTGGAAAAGTTCAGGCATTTGTATAAAGAGAAATTGAAACAGGCATAAAACTGTCTATCAAAAGAAGCGCTATGGAAGAATGTGTTGACATGTGGATTAACGAATAAATGACGGAACAAGATTATTCAGGCGAGCATTTTCAGTTTATAAGATGGTATTATTTTATAAAACATGAACACTCAGCCGCAAATCATTTGTTTTTATCGAACCATGTCTTAAAGAAGCTTGGAAGAAAATAAAATCCTCTCGCAGTAATTCATAGGGGCACTAATCAGAACCCTTTGTGAATGAGGAGACATAGTATTCTTTGTGTTGGGTGCAAGGCTAAACCTACCACTGTACAGGCATTGAACGAGAGACTAAATCCCGACTACCACGCATACGGCAATTTGGCTACAACAAAACGCGTTTCACGTACACCTGTTTTCTGAATGTTGTGGAATTTTACACAAACAAAAAATTAGAAAATGGAATTAAAAAACAAAACGTTTTTAGTTACGGGTGGTACTTCGGGCGTTGGGAAAGCTATTGCCACAGGTATCGCACAGACAGGTGCAACTGTTGTAATCGTTAGCCGTAATGCTTCCAACGGACAGCAAACGGTAAAAGAAATTTCAGAAAAATCGGGTAATAAAAACATTTCCTTTCTCACAGCCGATTTAAGTTTGATAAAATCGGTTTATGAATTGGGTGAACAGTTTAAGCAACAACACAACCAACTACACGGCTTAGTGAATGCAGCAGGTGCGTGGTATTTTAAAAAAGAAACGACAAGCGAAGGGTTAGACAAGTCGTTTGCCATAAATTATTTATCTCATTTTACACTTACGCACAGTTTGCTCGATTTATTAAAACCAATGGAGGAAGCACGAATTGTAACTGTTGCCGGTGCACCGCGTTTTTTGAAAAAGCCCAAACTTGATTTGAATAATTTACAACTTACCAAATCATATAGTTGGCTGAAATCAACTAATTTGGCAATGTTTGCAAGGGTTTATTTTGGCTTTGAGTTAGCCGACAGATTACAAAACACGTCAGCAAGTTCTATGTTGTTTCACCCTGGATTTGTAAAATCAAATCTTGGAAAAAACAAAATGCCCTGGTGGCTCAAATTAATGTTTTCACTTTCATCAGATGTTAGAAATGCGCCGGAAACCTGTGAAAGTGGTGTGCATGTTGCTACAAAAGAAAATGCAAAATCTGCAAATGGAAAATTCTTTGACGAAAAAAATAACGTCATTGATATTCGCAAAAACTTTGATCAATCAGCTGGTAAAGAACTGTGGTTATTGAGTGAGCAACTTTCATCAAAAAGTAGTTTTGTGAAATGATAAAACAAAAGCCCATCCGGATAAAAACAATCAGCGAATTTCACAAATTGCGTGGTTTACCTAAACCTGAACACCCACTCATCAGCGTTGTGAGAATAAAAGAGATTACTATTCCACCAGGTGCAAACG
>JAEWBD010000195.1 GCA_023391315.1 Bacteroidota bacterium
CATATTGACCAGGGCCGAACGCAGTGCCAGGCCAGAAGTTTGTGCGAACGCGGTTGCCCGTTTGGTGGTTATTTCAGCTCCAATGCGTCCACTATTCCATGGGCGTTGAAAACAGGAAATCTTACCATTCAGCCTGAAGCAACAGTGCATTCTATTATTTATGATGATAAAAAAGATAAAGCTGTTGGCGTGCGTGTTATCAATAGTAATACAAAGCAAACCACTGAATTTTTTGCAAAAATAATTTTTGTAAATGCAGCCTGTTTCAATACAAATCTCATTTTGCTGAATTCTATATCCAATCGTTTTCCAAATGGTTTTGGAAATGATAATGGCCTGCTGGGAAAATATATTGCCTTTCATAATTATCGCGGCACTGTTTCAGCCAGCTATGATGGGCCCATGGATAAATATTATTATGGCAGAAGGCCAACACAGCCTATGATGCCTAACTTCAGGAATGTGTATAAACAGGAAATGGATTTTCTGCGGGGCTATATGTGCTTTTATGGTGCAGGCCGGGGAAGAGGTTTTGGCGATGGACTGGATGCAGAAATCGGCGGCGCTTATAAAGATGCGTTAACCGAAGCCGGCAACTGGTATGTATCAATGATGATGCAGGGTGAAACCATTCCAAAAGAAACAAACCATGTTTCTTTAAGTAAAGATAAAAAAGACGGCTGGGGTATTCCGCAATTGGTTTTCGATGTGGATTATGATGAAAATGATGTAAAGTCAATGAACGACTTTTTAACGCAGGCATCTGAAATGCTGGATAAGGCAGGTTGTAAAAATATACAGCAGCACGACAGCAAACAGGCGCCGGGTTTGGACATTCATGAAATGGGCGGCGTGAGAATGGGCAAAGACCCAAAAACGTCTATGCTGAATGCCTTCAATCAGTTTCATAATTGTAAAAACGTGTTTGTAACGGATGGCGCCTGCATGACGAGCACCAGCACGCAAAACCCGTCGCTTACATTTATGGCACTAACAGCAAGGGCTGCAAATTATGCGGTGGAACAATTGAAAAAACAAGATATTTAATTTGAAAATTTGAAGATGTGCTAATTGAAAAATGCACATGTAAGTAAACATTATTTTCAAATTTTCAAATTCATAAATTTTCAAACTCAAATTAAATATTATGGATAGAAGAGAAGCCTTACAACGTGTAGCCCTTATTATGGGCGGCGCAGTTATCGGCGCTGAAGCCTTTCTCTCCGGCTGTAAAACAACACCGGCAAAAGAAGGATTGTTTTCAGTGAGCGATGTTGCTTTGCTTGATGAGGTAGGCGACACTATTTTGCCAACAACATCTTCGCCCGGCGCCAAAGCTGCGCAGATAGGCGAGTTTATGAAAACAATGGTCACTGATTGTTATACAGAAGATGACCAGAAGATTTTTACCGATGGCATAACCAAATTACAGGATGCTGCAAAAAAGAAGTACAGCAAATCTTTTATGGATCTTACGCCGGAACAGCGCACCGAGTTTTTGATAGAGCTGGATAAGGAAGCGAAGGAGAAATCAAAAGAGATTGGCGCCCGGGCTGCTAAATTAACGGATGAACAAAGGCACCAGATTGCGCTTGATAAAAACTTCGGTAGCTTTAAACGTGATCCCCAGGATGATCCTCATTATTTCACCATGATAAAGCAATTAACGCTTACCGGTTATTTCACTTCCAAACCCGGTGCAACACAAGCGCTGCGTTATATTGCCGTGCCTGGTAAATATGAAGGCTGCATTCCTTATAATAAAGGGGATAAGGCCTGGGCAACATAGCCGTGAAATTAATTCGCTGGTATAAAAATATTGAATGTTCAAAGTAATCAATGCTCAAGTAAAAAATGGTAATTACATATTGAGCATTGATTATTTTTTTTCTATACCACCTGCCTCTCCTTCAACTCTAAATATTTATTAATTGTATTTGCTGTAAGTTTCTGCGGCGCTGTAAGCAAACTCATAATGCCGTGCTTTTGCAACTCTTTTACTACCTGTCTTTTTTCAAAAGCAAATTTGTTGGCGATGGTTTGATTGTAAATGTCTTTAACTGTTCTTGCTTTGGTTTGCTGCAAGGCGGTTAGTTCGGTGTTCTCAAAAAATATAACCAATAAAGGATGATGCGTTGAAAGCTGTTTTAAATAAGGCAATTGCCTTTCCATGCTGTACAGGCTTTCAAAATTGGTGAAGAGAATCAGCAGGCTCCGCTGCTTTAAATGATAGCGCGTGTGCACATATAAGGCTTCAAAATCACTATCCAGGAACTCTGTTTCCTGCCTGTATAATGTTTGCAGGATAAGGCTTATCTGTGAAGGCTTTTTATCCGGTTGAATAAACTGATCTATTTTTTTATCAAAGGTCAGCAGGCCGCTTTTATCCTGTTTCAATAAAATAATATTGCTTAAAACAAGCGTTGCATTAATAGCATAATCCAGCAGCGTCATACCTTCAAAAGGCATTTTCATACTGCGGCCTTTATCAATCAAACAAACAACCTGCTGGCTGCGTTCATCCATATAATTATTTACCATCAGTCCGCTTTTACGGGCAGTGGCTTTCCAGTTGATGCGGCGGTAATCATCGCCCTGCACATATTCTTTTATCTGCTCAAACTCAAGGCTGCTGCCTATTTTACGCAAACGCCTCGAACCGCCTTGTTGCAATTGGTTGGTAACAGCCATCAATTGGTATTTCTTCATTTGCATGAATGAAGGATATACAGCAACTTTCTGTTCTTCACCGCCTGCTATATGGCGGATGACCATATTCAACGGGCCGCGTAAAAAAATATTAATAATGCCGAAAAAATATTCACCGCGTTCTGTTGGTTTTAAATAATAATCAAACGAAATGTTTTCGCGTTCTTTCAGCGTAAAATTTTTCTTCCAGTTTCTTTGCTGAAACTGCATGGGCAACTCATCTATAATTTCAACACGCACTTTATAAGCGCGCTGATTGGCCAGTTTAATTGTTACTTTATTATCATCACCATTGCTGAAACGTTCCGGGCAAACGCGTTGTGCGGTTACAGGCTTGTTGCCCGTAAAAACAATAATAAAATCGAGTACAACTGTAAGGCATAAACACAGTAAAGCAATGGCGGCAACCTGTTGCAGCGGTTCAAAGAAAAATGCAAGAATGAAAAGCGCAACAATAACAGACCCGATAGTATAAAACAACCTGGTGAAATAAAAGCGCAGCCGGTAAAATATACGCTTCAGCATTATCTTGGCACTTCAATGGAATGAATAATTTTTTCTATCACTTCATCTTCATTGGCACCTTCCATTTCTTTTTCAGGTGTAAGAATTATACGATGGCGTAATACCGGTTTGGCAACATAGATAATGTCATCGGGAATAACAAAATCTCTTCCTGATAAAGCTGCGTATGCTTTTGCGGCATTTAAAATAGCAATTGTAGCACGTGGAGAAGCACCGAGATAAATGGCTTTATCATTTCTTGTGGCTACAGAAATTTTTGCAATGAAATGAATGAGGTTTTCCTCAACAACAATATGTTTTATCAATTGCCTTAACTGAATAACCTGTTCATCGCTTATAACCGGTTCCACCATATTCAGCACATTATCTTCTGTAAATTGATGAAAGCGTTGCAGGATATTTATTTCTTCAGCTTCGTTGGGATAAGGCACGATTATCTTAAATAAAAACCTGTCTAACTGCGCTTCCGGCAGGCGGTATGTACCTTCC
>JAEWBD010000209.1 GCA_023391315.1 Bacteroidota bacterium
ACTTCTTCCCACCCATGATCGCCTTCGCCATTGCCGCTAAACCATGCATTATTCTGCTTGTCAAGCCATGCACTTATTTCGCCCAAATGGCCGGTTAATCCGTCGCGCTGCAACTGCAGGTATTTTAATACCCAGCCTTCGGGTTTTATGCTTCCAATTGGCAGTTTTATAAAATGCAGCGGCAGTAAAGGTTGCTTATTGCTTACATAAAAAGCATTGGTAGAAGTGGTGGAAGGAGATTTTACAACACTCAGTTTTAAATCTTGTTCTTGCGTTGAAGTACATGCACAAAAAAGAAAGCTAAAAAAGAGTATGTTCAAACATTTGTTCATCCGCTAATAAACTGTTTTTTGAGCATCGCTGATGTTAATTAAGCCTTAATGCTTTTATAGTAATTCATTGATAAAACAACTTTTAAGTTGTTTTGATTTTTTTGTTACCAGCCAATAAACGGTAGCGTCACGGTTGCGTCGCATTACCGTCATAAACATACCGTTGTTCAGCCAGGAATTTTGTTCATTGCCATTTATTTTTCGAACTGCTACCGGTCTGACGCTTTTGAAGCGTCTGACCGCGTTATCATTTAAACAACTACTTATCTATATCCGGTAACCAAAAATCAAAAGGCTTATTCCTGTCGCACGCCAATGTTCCGTTTTTAAATTCAAGTTGCGCCGCCTGTATAGATGACCTGCGCAGGTTAAAAGGAATAATACCATTTTCACCTGCAGGCGCTTCACCATGCGATCTTCTGCCGGGATGCGTGAAGTAAAAAATATAGGCTTTATTATTCACCACAATTACATCACCATGTGCACCGCTTGGCTTGTCTTCCGGCCTTGAAGATGCTGAATCCAGCACCAAGCCTTGTTTTTCCCATGTTAAACCATCTTTTGAACGATATACCCGCATGCCGTGCCATTCATCGCTAAGCATCCAGAAATAATTTTGATACTGAAAAATCTTAGGCCCTTCCTGGCGGCTATCGCTGATAACAGGCTGATGAATCAACTTCCATTTATACAGGTCATGGCTTTCTGCCAGCATAATCCTGGCATTATTTGCATCATCTTTATACCACATACGCCAAATGCCGTTTGGCATTTTAAACAACGATGCATCAATCACATCTTCAGAAGAAAGCTTTAAAAAATCAATGAACTTCCAGTCCCACAAATTGGTGCTGGTATAATGCGCCATTCTTTTTTTGCCGCCCCAATGTATTCTTGCACCTTGTATATATACCACAAACATGTGATACAGGCCATTCTCATATACAATATCCGGCGCCCAGAATGTATTGCGGCCTTTTTCAATTTCAAGATCAGGCGTGCCGCGGTAAACCCAGGTTTGCCCGTGATCTTTTGTTGAGGCAATGCCAATATCATTTCCATAACAATAGGCAACGTCGGGCGCTTCGGTATTGGCACGGCGTTGGGAATACAACATCCACCAACTCTTTTCTTCACGGTTCCATATAACAACAGGATCGGCAGCGCCGTCTGTTATGGGGTCCCGGAATAAAGGGGCCGGCGCAGCATGCAGGAAGTTATCCGCATGCTGCGCAGCAACCACTTTGTAAAAGGCCGTTATGCTAACTAATAAAAGAACTTTTTTAAATGCACTTGTTTTCTGCGATTGCATTATCAGAAATCAAGCTTAAATAATGGTGAGAATATCATGTCTTCAACACCGGCTATTTTTAAACCGAAGCGGGCAAACACATAATTCTGCGCGGGTGTTATTGACGGTATGCTTACTGATAAATTTACGTTGTTGGGATCGGTAATATCAGCGCCTGCAACACTTGCAGATGCTATATTATTCGCCCCCGAAACAAATTGCGTTTTGTTGATGTACAGCGTTACACTTTCTATATCTTTTGCGTTGGCATCGGTAATAACCTTTTCAATTTTACACGTACCCGAAATGTTGCCGCCACTTGCAGAAATGCTGGCATTGCGCACCATGTAGTATGGCATTACTTCAATATTGAGCTGCTGGCTGCCGCTAACGGTTACATCTAAAGAATCCGGGGCGCCAGTGCCTGTTTTAGGCCAGAGAAAAGGGCCCTGCCCATTGGGTACAATAAATTTATAACTTCCATTGAACAACAAAGAATTTATTACACCGCTCTGCGTAAAGGTTTGTTCAACCGGGCCTAATTTTCCAAAGCCGTGCTGGTAAAACTGGTAAGGCACACGGTCATATTCAAGATAGATGCTATCGCCTTTATACAGGATGGCGCCGTTAACCTGCTCTTTGGGAGGATCGTAATTATCTTTTTTACTGCAGGCACTTGCTGCAACCATCAATAGGATAAGAGAAAAATATGATATGGTCTTCATAATAATTTTTTTTGCTTTTACTTATTGATTTGGCTGTCTTACAATTTTTGGGTTGGCCGCAATAACATCATCATTAATGCGTGAATAATAATTACCAAGCTGGAAGAGGTTGCTGCCGGTAACGGTGCTGGGCAAGGTTTCTCTAAATATCCATTTACCGTTATTAGCACCACCAGGATTGTAATATTTGTAAGGCCATAAACCCCAGGGTTGCGTATTCTTTTTGGTAGCGGAACCGATATTGCCTACCAGGTCATTTTTGCTCATGGGTGAGCCATTCCATACCTGGTGTGCAAGCCGCCAGCGTTTCATGTCATAAAAATAATGGCCTTCAAATGCAAGCTCTACCCTTCTCTCATGCACAATACGGTCGAAGGTTATATCGCCGGCTGCAAGTGGTATTGTTAAGCCTGCCCTTTTACGCACCTGGTTCATATATGTGGCGGCTGTTGCATTATCGCCCAATTCAAAAGCAGCTTCAGCTGCATTCAGTAAAACTTCTGCATAACGATAGCGTATAAACGCCACATCACTGCCACGGCCTCTTCTGCCTGAACCAACCGTTGGGTCAAGCCATTTGCGTATATAAAAACCCGTTTGGGAACGTAAGGCAAGGCCATTTACAGGGCCGTCGGCACCCACCACCTGCACCGGTGTTGTTGTGCCCGGTAAAGGCTTTTGGTTTACAGCATTATCGCTTGTGGTGATAGTGCCATCCGGCTCAATATAACCGGCCCATATATCCACAACACCAGTTTTAAATACGGCGCTGGGCAGCAATACCGTACCGGCAAGACGTGCATCGCGGCCGGCAAAAATATCCTGTATATTATCGTAGTAAATAAAGTTACCGTTGGCATCTGTTGTTGGTAAAGGTGCATACGTATTATCCAGCTTTTCAAATGCTTCAACCAGATTTAAAGAAGGATTTAAGCGGCCGGCATCATCACCTTCATCAGAGAAAGAAAAAGGCTGGTCATTAATGGTAAATCCATGTGTTTTACCACCATTCGCTTTAAAGTCTTCAATAAAGATTGATTCCTGGTTGACACTAGTTTTATCTAAAAAAACAGAAGCGAAATTGTCGGAAAGATTAGGCAACACTTCATACAATTTATAACTGCCGGCGCTGCCATCTATAATTTCCTTAGCCGCTCTTAAAGCTATTTGGTAATAGCCATTTGCTTTGCTGGCCTCAATTCCAACTTCACCGCCAGGCAATGAAACCTGTGGCGTTTTAGCGCCATATTTTGCAATAGAACCTGCATATAAAGCAGCCCTTGCTTCCATGGCCAATGCAGCCGCTTTCGTTGCCCTTGATTTTACATTCACATCAGCAGGTAGATAATTCTTAATAGCTTCAGCTTCA
>JAEWBD010000262.1 GCA_023391315.1 Bacteroidota bacterium
AGCGGCCACTATCTGGCCTTCTGTAAGCTTCCTTTTCATGTTTATAAATTTTAAAGTTAACAATACATCTTCTTGCTAACTCTAAATGCACCGGCTGAATTATGGGGAAGCTTACACCGGGTTGATGGAATAGTTATAAGACGTTCTGAAATCAGCTTTTTCAAGTACAGTATTTTCAAACTTTGCATTAAGAAAATCGCATTCTGAAAAATCAGCTTCCTGCAACCGGCAGTTTTTAAAAATAGTTTTTTTAATTGTTGTTCTATAAAAAGACGCGTTATCCAATATGCAATTATCGAAGCTGAAAGCAACGCCAAGTTTATTGCAGTCATCAAATAAAAGCCCGATCATTTTGCAACCTTGAAATTGTACATCCCTGAAATTGGTGCCATGCAATTGTACAAGGCTCAGGTTGCAGTTAATAAACCTGCAGTCAATAAATGCTGTTTCAGAAAAATCAGCCTTTGATAAATCAATATGATTGAAACTGCAGTTTTCAAAACTGTTTTGTGCAAAAATGATATGCCTGCCTGCTTCAGCAGTAAAATCTTTGTCTTCAATAAAATCGCTCATACATATCGTATTACTGCAGCTTATTCTTTCATAGCATTGGCCACATAAGCCTGTACTTCACCACCTTTGGCCGCACCTATTTTTTGCAGTGCCTCATTTATATAGGGGTATAAATTTTCTTTGTAGGCAGATGGTATTTTATTCCTGAAAGCAACAACCTTATCAACGCCATTTTTTATTTGTTGTTCATCACTGAGTTTTGAAAGATAATTACAGAAATATGCAGTGAGATTTAATTTAGACTGCGTTGAAAGGTTCTCATATTTTGCTGCAATCACATCATAATCTGCAGGGTTACCGGTTAACATGAAAATAGTGGTTACTATTTCGTTTAAATCGCCTTTAGCATCCTGTGCATATTTAGTTGCAAGTGAATAAGCGTTTGAAGGATTTAAATTGCTCAGCCCAATTAACGAAGCTCCTGCAATACTGTAAGAAGAATCATCAATGCCTTTTTCAAACAAAGGCTGGTAGTTAACATTGCGCAATGCTGCCAGCAAGGTTAAAGCTTTTGCTTTTGTTTTATTATCATTATCCGTTTGCGCTATGTGTTCAACGGTTTGCTGCAATGCCGTATCTGCCATGGCATTCTCCACTTCACCCAGCCTGTCAAGCGTAAAACTTCTTATGCCATAATATTTGTCATTCAGGCCAAGGCTTAAATCTTTCGTCATGTTTTTATCGGCAAAATATTGCAGCGCCTCCCGGCGGTCAAGATATAACGGCGCATACTTTAACTGTGCCCTGAAATTATCATCTGTTTTATGATCTATCTTTTCACAAAGCAAAGTTTTATCACCATCAAAATTGACAAGGTCTGGTTTGATAGTATAGCTAAAAGTAAAAGTATCAACAGGGTTTTGTATCCAAACCTGGTGGCGCTCTTTAGTTGAACCATGATAAATATCAATATACACAGGCATCTTAAAAATTTGCTGTGTTTGATTCTGTTCAACAATTACAGCAACTGTATGTGCAGAATCGTTATATACATAATTAATATCCAGGATAGGATGGCCTTCGCCATAATACCATTCGTTCCAGAACCAGTTTAAGTCCTGGCCTGTTACACTTTCAAAAGCCAGGCGTAATTGCTGCGCTTCGCCGTTTTTAAATTTATTATCTGTAAGATATTTGTGCAGCGATGCAAAAAATGCATCTTCTCCTACATAATTGCGCAGCATATTTAATATACGGCCGCCCTTTGCATAGCTTACATCATCAAACATATCTTCTTTATCAGCATAATTAAAACGCACCAGCGTTTTGTTTTCACTGCCACTGTTAAGATAGCTTTGCATGCCGGTGTAATTTGTTTCATCACCTTTATCTTTCCCGTATTTATATTCGTTCCAAAGCGTTTCGCTGAAATCGGCAAAGCTTTCATTCACGGTAAGATTGCTCCAGCTTTCTGTAGTAACCAAATCGCCAAACCACTGGTGGAACAATTCATGTGCAATTACATCTTCCCAGGAATTGCCATCTTTTAATTCACGTGCATTCTGGTAAGCGCCATCGCCATGCAATGTTGATGTGGTATTTTCCATGGCCCCGCTTACATAATCGCGCCCAACTATCTGGCTGTATTTCTGCCAGGGATAATCAATTCCTAATTTATCAGAATAAAACTTAATCATTTCAGGCGTATGACCAAAAATACCACGTGCTACAGGCGCATATTCTTTCTCCACATAGTACGCTACTTCTTTTCCTTTATAGCTGTCTTTAACTATGCTGTAATCGCCAACGCCCATGAAAAATAAATATGGTGATTGCGGTAAATCCATCTTCCAGGTATCGGTGCGGGTGCCATCGTTGTTTTTCTTTTTGTTTACAAGAAGGCCGTTGCTGAGGGTAACATATTTATCTGGCACCGTCATGGAAATTTCATCCGTTAGTTTTTGATTGGGCTTATCAATCGTTGGCATCCATACAGAATTATGTTCTGTTTCGCCCTGCGTCCATATCTGGATTGGTTTGGTTGTATCTTTTCCCAGCGGGTTAATAAAATACAGGCCCTTTGCATCGGTTATGGCAGCACTTCCTTTCTCGCGCCATTCATTGGGTTTTGAAACGTAATCAATATATACCGTATAATTTTCATCTGCTTTATACGTTTTATTTAATTTAATGCGAAGGAATGTGCTGTCATACGAATATTTGAGCGGCGCTTTCTTTCCCTTTTCAAAAAGCGCAACTTCATTAATGTTCATGCCTTTGGCGTCAAGTATCAATGAATCTGTAGGATAAAAATGCGGGTGCGCTGTAAGCCATTCTTTTCCATACATGTAAGATTTGGCATAATCAAACCTTACATCAAGTTTTGTATGAACAAGGTCGTTCACCTTAGTGGCTTCGGCCCTGTAAATATTTCTCCAGGATGAATCGGGTTTTGTTGAATCGCTTTGGGCAAACGTTCCGATGCCTGCAAGCAGGAAAAGAATTAAGAGGCTTTGTTTCATTCGCATATTTTTTGTTTTTAATGGTATTGTGAAACTCCGCCAATTAGTTGTTTTCCTGTATAAGAAAATATTATGGATCGTTTCATGTATGTTATTTTGTTGCCGCCAAGCACTCAATGTGCGGAAATGCAATTTTAGGGCAACAAAAGTAAAGGTGAATAATACATACATCAGATGTATAAATGGTTAAAATATGTGAGCCGGTGTTGGCAGTATAGGCGCAGCAGGTTTATTTTATATTAGTTTTGTGAGCGCAAAAAGCATTGTATAAATAGCATATCATGAGGTATCCCGTAAAACTTTCAGGATTATTACTCTTTTTCTGCATGGCCTGCCTGGCTGTTAAGGCCCAGCAAAAACATTTTATTTATGTGCAAAGTGAAGACCGGCAGCAGTTTGCGGTTATAATGGATGGCAAAGTATATAGCTCTTCAGACTATGGGTATGTTATCATTCCTAAACTTGACGATGGTGAATATAAGTTTACGGTAAGCTTTCCGCTAAACAAATTTCCCGACCAGGCCTTTAGCTGCACTATAAATAAAAAGGATGCTGGTTTTTTTCTTAAGAACGGCGCTAATGGCTGGGCGCTTGAAAATATGCAGAGCCAGAAATCATTGGCGAGCAGCACAGCAAAAGCCAATAACAACAACGCTTTCAGTGATATGCTTTCGGATGTGGTGAGCGATTCAACGCTTAACCAGCCCGTAGTTACCGCTCCGCCTCCTGAAGCTGAGAAACCGGTTGCCGATGCAGGCAATGATGTGGAAATTGCACCTGCGGCAACCGAAACAGTTGACGCGCATCAGCCTGAAAAAATTGGCGAATTAAAGGGAGACACGGGCACCAATCTCGTATTTGTTGATCAATCGCAAAGCGGTATTGATACCATCAGTGTTTTTATTCCTGCTGACCAGGAAGCAAAAATTTCCAAACCTGCAGAAGAAACTGCCGCCAACAATACGATTCCTCAAGACTCTTCAAATGAGACAGCTTTTCAAAATACAAACCCTCCTGAAATAAAACAGGAAGCTAAGGCAAGCGAACCTGTTTTTCTGGATCATGATAAGCCTGCAGATACCGCCTCGGAGAAAACAACGTCTGACATCTCCAATCCTTTTTATAATGCTGAAGAAAATAAAACGCCTGTTACTTCAGCGCCGGTTGAAACAAATACAGAAGCTGCTGCACCCACAGAAAATAATAGCAATAATACAGTTGTTAATAATGCTGCGGCGGGCACACGCCAGGATTGCGATGATATGCTTTCTGATGATGCGTTCAGCAAGCTTAAGCGCAAAATGTTTTCGCAGGATAACGACGACGCCATGGTGCGGTATGCCGTAAAATTTATAGGCAAAAAATGTATATCAACCGATCAGGTTAAAGCGCTTGGCAGTTTATTTTCGAGTGATGATGGCCGTTATAATTTATATGATGCTTTATATAAGTATGTGTATGATTATGGCAACTATGCGAGCTTATCCAGCCAGATTTTAGATCCATATTATAAAAAACGTTTTGCAGCATTGCTGCGATAACAACAAGCTGCAACCATGCCACGCTATTTTATTGAGGTCGCTTATATGGGAACCCGTTACAGCGGTTTCCAGGTGCAGTTAAATGCAAATACTATACAGGCTGAGGTGGCGCGTGCATTAAAAATTTTCTTTGGAAAGGAGTTTGAGTTAACAGGTTCATCCCGCACAGATGCAGGCGTGCATGCCGTGCAGAATTTTTTTCATTTTGATACAGGCACCGAAATAAGCAGTAAAGCAGTTTACAGCCTTAACGCCATATTGCCTTACGATATAGTTGTAAAAAATATTGTTGAGGTTAAGCCGGAGGCGCATTGCCGTTTCAATGCAATTTCAAGAACCTATCATTATCATATAACCCGTTTTAAAAATCCCTTTTGCTTTGGCCGTGCTTATTATTACCCTTTTAAAGCCAATATAAATTTGTTGCAGGAATTGGCCACAGCCATTACCACATTTAATGATTTCACTTCTTTCTCTAAAAAGAAAACACAGGTTAAAACATTTAATTGCACAATTGAATATTCCCGCTGGATTTTTGAAGATAATAATTGGCGGTACGAAATAAAAGGCGACAGGTTTTTACGCGGTATGGTTAAAGGTCTTGTTGGCACCATGCTGAAACTTTCAAAACATAATAAAACCATAGCAGACCTTGCTGATATTTTTGAAAAGCAAAACCCTTCAGCAGCAGATTTTTCCGTTGCGTCCGACGGGCTTTTTTTGATGTCGGTTGAGTTTAAAGAAAGTATATTTCATAACCTGGTTTGAGCCGCCCGGCGCAAGACACGTTGAATATAAATCCAGCATAGATTTTTGTTCCTGTTTCTGCTGAAAACTTTTATGGTGCATCTATGGCAATAATTAAAACTAATTTTGGTGCATGACTTCAAAACAGCAAATCGTTGATAACTGGCTGCCGCGTTATACAGGGCAATCATTAAAAGATTTCGGATCGTATATTCTTCTTACCAATTTCAGCAATTATGTAAAAAGCTTTGCTGAAATTTTTAATACGGAAATTATCGGCATCGACAAGCCTTTTCAATGCGCAACAGCAGAAAAAATTTCAATCATCAATTTCGGGATGGGCTCTCCAGGCGCTGCAACCATAATGGATTTATTATCGGCCATCAACCCAAAAGCCGTTTTGTTTTTAGGTAAATGTGGTGGCCTTAAAAAACGCAATAAG
>JAEWBD010000265.1 GCA_023391315.1 Bacteroidota bacterium
GTATAAACCTGTTTTATAACCGGCTGTTTGCAAAATGGCAGCCAGTATATGGCTTACAGAACCTTTACCATTCGTGCCTGCAATGTGAATGCACTTAAATCTTTTTTGCGGGTTATTTAACGCAGCGCAAAGCTGTTTTGTATTGGTTAAATCCTTTTTGTAGGCATCTGTGCCAATGCGGCTGAACATGGGCAACTGTTCGTATAAATATGCAAGCGTATCAGCGTACGTCATACTGCAAAGTAAAATGAAAGATACTGGATTTAGTATTGAATTAAAATTGATATAAGCCTGCCTGGAATTAAAAAACCGGAAAGCTTTTACACTTTCCGGCCCGTTTCCGGTTTATTAATTTTAGTTTTATTCCATCACAAAAGTATCCAGGAATTTAGTGGTGAAATTGCCTTTGCGGAAATCTTCATTCTTCATCAACTGGAGATGGAAAGGAATAGTTGTTTTTACGCCATCAATTACATATTCACTTAAAGCGCGGTACATGGTATCTAAAGCCTCTTCACGGGTGCGGGCAACTGTTATTAGTTTACCGATCATTGAATCATAATACGGCGGAATCACATAGCCTGCATACACATGGCTGTCAACACGCACACCATGCCCGCCAGGCGTGTTCAATACATTTATCCTGCCAGGTGAAGGCCGGAAATCATTATACGGGTCTTCCGCATTTATACGGCATTCGATGGCGTGCATTTGCGGCATATAGTTTTCTCCGGAAATGCGTTCACCCATCGCAATTTTAATCTGTTCTTTTATAAGATCGAAATTGATAACCTCTTCCGTAACGCAATGTTCCACCTGTATGCGGGTGTTCATTTCCATGAAGTAGAAATTACGATGCTTATCAACCAGGAATTCTATGGTTCCCACGCTTTCATAGTTAATAGCTGAAGCGGCTTTAATAGCGGCAGCGCCCATTTTTTCACGCAGTTCAGGCGTCATAAAAGGTGAAGGAGATTCCTCTACCAATTTCTGGTGCCTGCGCTGAATGCTGCAATCACGTTCGCTTAAATGGCAAACCGTACCAAACTGGTCGCCGGCAACCTGTATTTCTATATGGCGTGGTTCCTCCACAAATTTTTCCATATAGATACCATCGTTTTTAAATGAAGCGGCTGCTTCTGCTTTAGCTGTGTTATAAGCACGCTCAATTTCGCCTTCACTCCACACCACGCGCATGCCTTTGCCGCCGCCACCAGCGGTTGCCTTTAATATAATAGGATAACCAATTTCTTTTGCAAGTGATTTGGCTTCGTCCAGATTTTTTAATAATCCTTCACCGCCGGGTACAACAGGCACACCTGCTTTTATCATGGTTTCTTTGGCGGTTATTTTATCGCCCATAGCATTAATCATGGATGGCGTGGGCCCGATGAATTTAATGCCATGATCGCCACATATCTGGGCAAATTTTGAATTTTCTGCCAAAAAACCATAACCCGGATGAATGGCATCGGCATTGGTAATTTCTGATGCGGCAATTATATGTGGAATATTAAGATAGGAATCGCTGCTTTGCGGTTTACCAATACATACCGCCTCGTCGGCAAAGCGCACATGAAGGCTGTCTTTATCGGCAGTAGAATAAACGGCCACCGTTTTAATGCCCATTTCCCTGCAGGTTCTTATAACACGAAGGGCAATTTCGCCACGGTTGGCTATGAGTATTTTTTTAAACACGTTTCTAATTTGAAAATTTGAAAATGTAATAATTGGAAAACACTGACCGCAATTTGAAAACCGGGAACTCCAGGTTTTTAAATTACTGTTATTTCCAAATTATGGTTCAACAAGGAACAGAGGCTGGTCGTATTCAACAGGGCTTGCATCTTCAATAAGTATTTTTACAATTTTGCCGCTCACTTCGCTTTCAATTTCATTAAACAGCTTCATGGCTTCTATTATGCAAACAACTTTTCCGGGTGCAATTTCATCCCCAACCTCTACAAAATTGGGTTTGTCAGGGCCAGGCCTTTTATAAAAAGTGCCGATCATCGGGCTTTTTATGGTAATGAGGTTATCCGTTTTTAAAGGAGCGGACGCCTGCTCAGGCGCAGTTGCAGCAGCTGCCGGCTGTGGAAGGGTTGCGGCCGGTGGTTGAACATACAGCGGGGCCTGCACAGGCACTTGCTGTATTTCAGGCTGATAAACCTTATCTCTTTTCTGTTTGATTGATATTTTAAAATCTTTTTCTTCAATGCTTAATTCCCCTATGTTGCTTTTGTTTACAAGCTTAATAAGTTCCTGAATCTGTTTATAATCCATAATTTAATTTTTGGGGTTATTATATGATTTTAGTGAAAAAGGGCAGGCAAAATAGGTAAAAATTGCACAGAACATCCAATTTTTGTAAAAAAACAGGCATTTTCTGAGAAAATATATTTTTTAAAAATTGCTTCATTTTTTGCATACAATAGTATATAAGCATTGCCTGGTTTATTGTTGCCACCAACATGCATTTTTTACCGAACCAATATAGCGAACTGCTGGCTGAAAGCGCCTGACGCTGCAAAAATATCTTTAAAAAAAGATGGCTTTGAACCGGCATAAAATGCCGAAAAGTTCTCTACCCTTTCCTGAAGATTCCCGGCAGGAAAAAGTTGCTTTTTTATTTTTTGAAGCTGCACCTGGTCTGTAACATATTTCTTTTTTTCTGCGCGAAGCATTTTTTTCTCAAGACCAGAAAGTCCCTTAAGCGTTTTTACTTTTAATGCTGCAATATGCTGAACAAGGGTAGTATCTATTTTTGAAGCAATGCCCGAAATTTCATCATACAATAACTCAGCTTGTGTAAATTCTGCCTCAAGGCTGGTGATATTAGTGCTGTGTTCGTGCACAAACCGGTTCATTAAAGTATGTTCATCTTCAAAAAAATCACCGGGAGAAAAATCCATCGCTTTTATTTTTCCTGCCGTCCTTTCATCAACCAGCAAAAATGAATTGCGTAAAACAAGCATGGGGTACGGAATATTCACTTCATTAAAAACATTTTTTAGCTCAAGCCAGTAAGCCAGCTCGCCGCCGCCGCCAACAAAAACAATATTAGGCAAAATGGTTTCCTGTAAAGGGCCACGCAAAATAACATTAGGACTAAAACGCTCAGGGTGCTCATCAAGTTCCTGCAGTATTTCATCAAGCGACCATTCCAGTTTTAAGCCTTCTACCTTAAATCTTTCATTTTCTGTTTCAATCCGTTCCCGTTTATCTTCCATTAAATAAAACAGGTTTATCTGGCGGCCGCTCGCCTGCACTTTGTAATGCGCCCCAAGCTGTTTTATTGTTGTGGCAACGGCCTTATGTGAAAATTGTTCTTTTAATTCTTTTTCAATTACAGGCTGAAAAAGCTTTTTAAGAGCGGCATTATCGGGAATTAAAACAATCAATCCATATTCTCCAAACAAAGCGTTTAATAAATGAAGCGTTGCCTGCTGAATAGTTGTTTTTTCTTTATAAGCTGATCGGAAGAGTTCCATCAGTTCTTTACCATACGGCAATACGCTAAGCTGTCCTTCTATTTCATTCAACACCTGCAGCAGAGCTTTATCAACATACATCCGGCCAACGGCACCGGTTTGTTTTGTTTGCCAGGCATACTTTACCTGATTGATGGTAATATTATTCAGTTCATCAAGATCTGCATCTTCGCTGCCCATAAAATAAACCGGCACAAAATGTTTTTCTTTATGAGAAACATTTAGCTCTTCTGCAATCTTTATAACATGAAAAATTTTATAGACAACATATAAAGGCCCGGTAAAAATATTAGGCTGATGCGCTGTTGTAACGGTAAAAGTGTTTTGGTTTAGCAGCGATTGAATGTTAGAAGACGTTTTTTCAGAAACGTTTAAACCATTATACTGTTGCTGAAGCTGCTGAACCAAAACCTGCCGGTGTTTAAACCCTTCTTTTTGAGCGATGGCAGCGGTTACACTTTCCGGTTGCGGACGAAGGTTATAAAAAGGCTGCAAGGCTTCAGCGTTATTTAAATAATCAATAACGAGCTTAGAAAAATATCCTGTCTTTTCGTAAGAAACATAACTACAGTGTGTATCCATTTGCGATGCAAATTAAGGCACTAAACAACACGTTCCGTTACCGGCTATATAACTTCTCCTTCCAGGTCGTAATCGAAGGCATTGGTTATTTTTACCTGTACAAACTGGCCCGGCTGTAATTTTTTGCCTGATTGAATAATTACTTCGTTATCCACCTCTACGCTGTCAAATTCTGTGCGGCCCAAATAGCGGCCTGCTTCTTTTTTATCTACGATAACTTTAAATATTTTGCCTACTTTTTCTGCATTTTTTTCATAGCTTATTTCCTGCTGCACTTCCATTATTTCTTCTGCACGCTTTTGTTTTTCAGCAGCAGGCACATCATCCATGAGGTTATAACCACTGGTGCCTTCTTCATGCGAATAGGTAAACACACCCACCCTGTCAAAATGTTGTTCCTGCAAAAAAGACTTCAATTCTTCCACATCATCTCTTGTTTCACCAGGAAAGCCAGTTATTAAAGTTGTGCGCAAACATATACCCGGCACTTTATCGCGGATAGTATTTAATGTTTCAATGATTTCTGCTTTAGTGCTTTGGCGTTTCATTAGCTGCAGCATACGGTCGCTGGCATGTTGCAAGGGCATGTCGAGATAATTGCAGATGTTTTCTCTTTCCCGCATTACATCCAATACCTCAAACGGAAATTTATTGGGATAAGCATAATGCAGGCGAATCCATTCCAGGCCCTGCACATCACTTAATCTTTTCAGCAGATCGGCCAGCATTCTTTTTTTATAAATATCAAGACCGTAATAGGTAAGCTCCTGGGCAATAAGCATGACTTCTTTCACGCCGCGCCTCACCAAACCTTCGGCTTCTGCCACAATCTCTTCAATGGTTTTGCTGATATGTTTACCGCGCATTAAAGGAATAGCGCAAAAAGCGCAGGTGCGGTTACAGCCTTCGCTTATTTTTAAATAAGCATAATGTTTTGGCGTGCTTAATAATCTTTCGCCTAACAATTCTTTTTTATAATCGGCATCAAATTCTTTCAGAATTAAAGGCAACTCTAATGTTCCAAACCAGGAATCCACTTCCGGAATTTCTGATTCAAGATCGTTGCGATAGCGTTCACTTAAACAGCCCGTAACGTACACTTTGTCCAGCTTGCCGCGTTTCTTTAAATCAACCTGTGCGAGAATGGTATTAATGCTTTCTTCTTTGGCTTTATCAATAAAACCGCAGGTATTCACCACTACAATGTTATGATCCAGCCTGGCATTTTCATGCACCACATTTATTTCATTGGCTTTTAGCTGGCCGCTAAGCACTTCGCTGTCAACCAGGTTTTTGCTGCAGCCCAGTGTAATAATGTTTACCTTATCCGGTTTTAATGTCCTCGCCTTCATAATAAAGTGGGCAAAGGTAAAGCAGGGAAATTTATGAAGAAAGATATTAACAAGAAACCGGAACAGGATATTTCTGTTGCAACCCAGGCGGGTATCATTTCATTGCCGCTGCTATAATCAATACGCAGCCTGTGAATAGAATTATTTGAAGACTACAATTGACTGCGTCCTCAGTTTGCTGTTTTTTATCAGCAGTTTAAAAACCATTAAATGTGTTAAAAGAAGTATTGGCACATAAAGAATAACAATGAAATAAGTTGCACCTAAAAATGGAAGAATGCCATACCGCGGGCCATCAGCAAAGGCTAATAATAAATCAATAAGCCCTAAAATATTGAATATCCATAAAAGAGACTTGAACGATGTACTATTTATGCGCAAAAGCGTTATAAAGGCCAAAATAGCTGCCGTAAAATCACCAAATGCAGCCGGCATTGCCCAGGCAGGATTAAGCCCTGCATGAACCACACCCGGCACAAGAAAAGACAAACCTGCAAAGCGAAAAGAATGTAAAATGAGGATAGGTTGTACTGCCTTTTTTAATTCTAGGTTTTTAACCTGAAGCCAAATATATTTTTTGCTTAATTTATTCCATACCATAAGGCTCGTTAAAACGCTGATTGCAAACAAAATTGTTGTTTCCATAATTACCATAATTTATAATGCAAAGGAAGCAGGAAAACAACGGAAGCCAGTTGCCATATGGCAAAAACCGGATTGTCATTTGGCAAATAAAAGTATTTAGTGCCTGAAGAATTCGCGCCTGATTCTGCTTAGCGACGAATTAGTAACGCCAAGATAGGAAGCTATATGTTTTAACTGGGCAAATTGAAAAATGGCTTTGTCATCTTTTATTAAATCTTCATAGCGTTGCTCTGCCGATTTATTAATCATGGCAAGTGTTCGCTTCTTGTATGAAACAAGTTCCTTAACTAACATTCCTCTGCCATACTCTCTGAATTCAGGAATGGAATGAAAAAGCATATTCATTTTTTCGAAAGTAATTGAATAGCCCAGGCAATCTGTAATGGCCTGAATATTTTCTTCGGAAGCGGTCTGCAGAAAAAAAGAAGCGTGATCATAAACCTGGCGGTTACCTGTAAAGAAATTTGTTGTTACTTCATTGCCTTTCCAGTCAAAAGTATAAGCCCTCATGAGGCCTTCCGCTAAATAGAGAAAGTCGCAAACTTTACCCTCTTTTAGAAAAAATTCATTTTTTGAAAACCTTCTTTCCTCAAAATGGTCAACAATATTCATAATCGTTGCCAAAGCCATGTATGAATTCTTCTGAAAAAAATCTACAAGAGGCTGTTTGTTCATTTACCGGTTACACTTTAGAAGGAATGAAAGATATAGAATCTAAATTATAAATACGGGTTAGTGCAAAGGAAAGAGGCAATTGGTTCGAAAATGGAGCAGCAACACTTAAATTCAGCTTCAATGCTCATTAGCAGGGAAGCAACAAATTAGCAGGCAAAAAAAAGGGACAAGCTTATCTTTTAAGCTTGTCCCAGGAAGTGAACCCGCTGGGACTCGAACCCAGGGCCCCAACATTAAAAGTGTTGTGCTCTACCAGCTGAGCTACGAGTTCATCCCTTTTTGTTTTTGGGAGTGCAAAAATAGCCGAAAAACATATTGCACCAAAACTTAAATAGTTTCTTTCTTTTTACTTTTCAATATTTACATTTCTACAACCTTTACAAGTAACTAAATTTGCAGGCAAATAAAGGATATGTCGTTTTTTACAAACAAAGTAGTTTTGGTTACCGGCGGTACGGATGGAATTGGCAAGGCACTCGTTTATTCATTAATGCAGCAGGGTGCAAAAGTTGTTACCTGCGGGCGTGACTATGATAAGCTGTACCATTTACAAACTGTATATGCGGGCAAGCCATTGTTAGCGCTGCCTGCAGATGTAAGCAACGAAGCTGATTGTAAGAATATGATTAACCAGGCTATCACCACTTTTGGCACTATTCATATATTAATTAATAATGCAGGCATTTCAATGCGCGCATTGTTTAGTGAAACAGATCTTGAAACTATTCGCCGTGTAATGGATATTAATTTCTGGGGCGCTGTTTACTGTACCAAGTATGCTTTACCTTATATACTTAAAAACAAAGGCACTGTGGCTGCCATTTCATCTATTGCCGGATACAGGGGGCTGCCCGGAAGAAGCGGGTATTCTGCATCAAAATTTGCATTGCAGGGATGGATGGAAGCACTAAGAACAGAATTACTGGATAGTGGTGTAAACGTGATGTGGGCCTGCCCGGGTTTTACAAAATCAAATATCCGCAATGTTGCTTTGGATAAAAATTCGCAGCCGCAAGGTGAAACGCCGCTGGATGAAGACAGCCTTATGAGCGCTGAAGAAGTGGCCGAACATATTCTAAAAGCCATTGAAAAAAGAAAACGCACCCTGGTTTTATCAGGACAGGGAAAACAAA
>JAEWBD010000283.1 GCA_023391315.1 Bacteroidota bacterium
GGTTTGAGGTGCAGAAAAAATGGGCCAATGATGTTTCCTGCCCGGAAGGTGTATTCCGACCGTTTAATATTGACGCTACGGTAAACGCCGCCTATGTTGTGATTGGTTTGTTATACGGCAATTATGATTTTACAAAATCGCTTGAAATAGCAACGCGGTGCGGCCAGGATGCAGATTGTAATCCTTCAACAGTTGGCGGTATTTTAGGCACTTTGTTAGGGTATGATAAAATTCCGGCTTACTGGAAACAGGGATTAAAAGAAGCAGAGGATATAGATTTCAAATACACTACCATGAGCCTTAATGATGTATATGACATCGGTTATAAACAAGCGCTGGAGAACATACAAAGGAATGGTGGCAACATTAGAGAAGACAAAGTAATTATCAAAACACAACAACCTGTTGCCGTAAAATTTGAAAAGAGTTTTGATGGGTTATACCCCGTTGCCAGAATACCTGTTAACTGGTCTGATAAAAAAGACGCTATCCGTTTTAATTATGAAGGAACCGGTTTTGTAATAACAGGTAATACTGCACAATGGGGAAGCTCAACCGATTTTGTTTTTTATACTGAATTGTATGTTGACGGCAAACTGGTTGAAAAGCCTGAGCTTCCGGCAAGCTATACCACGCGCCGTTATGAGCTTGCCTGGAAATATAAATTACCTGCGGGTAAACATGCGGTTGAATTAAAGATTTTAAATCCTTCAGACAAAGAAAGTATTACAGGTGTGGAAGCTATTTATTATTCCAATAAGCCCATTAACGGCATGAAAGAAAACGAAGCGGATGCGGCGGCCATGAAGTGATCATTATAGTTTAGTTACGGCCTCCTAATTTTTAAACTTTAATACAGCTATCATGTTCATCGTTCACGATTATGCTTTAGCCATTGTTTTTTGTTTCATTACCATGCTTTGCTGGGGCTCCTGGGCCAACACGCAAAAACTTGCCGAAAAGAACTGGCGATTTGAATTATTTTACTGGGATTATGTTACGGGCATACTTGTATTCTCCATTATCAGCGCCATTACATTAGGCAGCATGGGCGCACAGGGAAGAAGTTTTATAGATGATATAAAACAAGCAGACGGTAATAATATCCTGAGTGCTTTAATTGGCGGTGTTATATTCAATGCAGCCAATATATTGTTCTCTGCAGCCATAGCCATTGCAGGCATGGCGGTTGCTTTTCCGGTTGCTATAGGATTAGCATTGGTGCTAGGCGTAATTGTGAATTATACGGCATCACAGAAAGGTGATGCCATGTTTTTATTCGTTGGCGTTGCTTTGGTAACAATTGCCATTATCATTAATGCTATTGCTTATAAAAGAAACAGTAAGGGCGATAAAAAGCCTTCCTCAAAAGGCATTATTATTTCATTGGTTGCCGGTGTGCTTATGTCGTTCTTTTACAGGTTTATTGCAGCCTCGATGGATCTCGAGAATTTTGAAAACCCTGTTGCAGGAAAGATGACGCCCTATACGGCTGTTTTTATTTTCTCCTGCGGCATCTTCATCAGTAATTTTGTTTTCAATACCATCTTAATGAAAAAGCCATTTGATGGCGCGCCTGTTGCTTACAGTGATTATTTTAAAGGCAATTTTAAAACGCATCTCACCGGCATTTTAGGTGGCTTAATTTGGGGGCTGGGCAACTCACTTAATCTTATCGCTGCCGGTAAAGCAGGCGCCGCTATTTCTTACGGTCTTGGCCAGGGCGCAACACTTATTGCTGCTTTGTGGGGTGTATTTATATGGAAAGAATTTCGCAATGCATCGGCCGGTACTAATAAACTGCTTGCCTTTATGTTCCTGTTTTTTATAGCAGGTATTGCGCTGATAATTATAGCAGGGCTTTAAATACCGTTTGAGTTATTAGTAAGGACTAATTATGAATAACGGTCAGACGCTTCAGGAAGCGGCTTGGTTTTTTTGAAACGTGTCAGACCGGTGGCGAACGATAATATCATTTATTAATGCAAACATAGAAACTGCTTAATCCCACAAAAATCATCCGCCTATTTTATTCAATAAAAGATTTGTTTTAATTGAAACTTTTCATAATAAATTGTGCATATAACAAACTAATTTATGGAAGACCTGCAATCCGTTTTTCCCCAAACAGGAGAGTTGCTATCAGATAAACAGTTAAATGATAAAAGCCTGTTGGTGCAGCCTGTACAGGTTATCGCAGATAAAGCCCATCCTGTAGATGCGGGTGGTGTAACCTTTTCCATTGGTGCCAACACAAACTTATCTGTGCAGTTGTTTAATGATGAAAATGATATAGACAGCGATGGTTTCCTGGCAACCAACGATGCCGATATAAACTTCAATACAAATGCTGATGCTTATTTAAAGTATGCAATAGTTGTAAATGCCAAAGCAAATGCACAAGGAAAAAGTACCTCAGATATTGGCTTTAATTTTTTTGTTTCGGCCGACCTTCTTTTAAAAAATTTATTTTATAAAAAGCACAGCAACGCAGATAAGATAAATAATGATTTTATTTATGATGTACGCCATTTTAAAACCATCTTCAGGTTTGAAGATGTGGAACAACTGGAATTGAATGATGCACTTTGTTTCAAAGCCACCACTCAGCTTTCTTCTAACATTACCATAAGCTGGAGCAATATTTTTTCTCAAAGCCTTTCATTACTTGCAAAAAAACTGCCTGTTCCCGTTACATTGGATATTCAGCTTTCGCCTTCTTTCTCTGCAACATTTAATTTAAATGTAACAGACGATTTTAATTATTTCATTAAAAAAATTAATGCTGATACCTGCCTCGTAAAAATTTCAAAAACTAAAAACACAAAGGCCGGCTTAGCGGCGGGTTTTGCTATAAGCGCCGGTTTTGCAGACCCTGCTAAATCTGAAGAACAATTAAATATTTTATTTGATGCTGTTGTTAAAAGCTTAACAGGTTATAAGCGGACAGATGTGGAAAATGCCATCATTAAATTTCAAAATGCTGCAAATTCATTAACAGGTGCAGAAAAACAGGTAATAGATACACTGGCAGGCATTTTTAAATTAGGTACTGTAACCAACTTGCCTGTTAAGGTTGCTGCTGCATGGCAGTCGCTGAAGAAGGATATAACAAAAACAATTGCCGTTATTGCCACTGCGCATGTTGAAGCATCTTTTACCTATGAATACAGTTTAATTAAAGAAAACAAAGAATTTCTATCTATTAATATTCCAACTGCAACGTTGCAAACTTATCATGGCGGCTTGCTTCGGTTTAATACAGAGGATATTGTTGACGCCATCAGGAATAATACGCAAGGCATTCAGTTAAATACTTACCTGAATCAAAAAACAGTTGATATTAAAAGAACATGGGGATTTGGTTTAAAAATTTTTGGAGTAGAATTGCTTGGTAAAGATTTCAGCAACTACAATGCTGTAACGAGGAGTGATATTAATGGAAACAGCCAGGTTATTGCAGATTACAGTAAAGGTTATAACTGGCAATTAGGTAAAGGTAAGGGAACATGGATGGGCGAATTCATGTGCCATATGCCTACCTATTCTAAATATAAGACAGCCACCTTAAATGAATTTGATTACGCCTTGCAATTAACTACTGCACTAACCGATCCTCATGTAAGCGCTAAAGATCTCAAAGAATATTTAGATACAGCCGTTTTAACCGGGGCTATAAAACAGGATGATACAGATAAATTGTTCAATCAGTATTTCAATATAATTGCTGATAAACCTGTTACGATACAAACACAGGTTATATTTAATGAAAACATTTTTCAAGCCCTCATTCTGCAGCTTGGCCGCAATGGATGGAACGATGATACGGTCACACGTTTTGCTGACGCTCTTTCCGCCGCTATGAAATTTATACCTGAATACAGCCTGAGAAGCACGGTACAAAAACGTATCAGCACCTATACCGGTTTCTGGAGAAAGTTTATAACAGGAGGTCTTTCTGATGACCCCGGGCAAATTGCAGCTATTGTATCAGATACAATAGGCAATGTTGGTGACCCGGATCACCTGGCAGTTTTTGAAGAAAGCGGATGGACGATAACCAACGATACATTCGCCGGCATTGTTCATATTCATCCTGGATTAAAAGATAATGTAAGAGGATTCATTAACGGTATATCTAATCTTACAACCGGTATTACTGCCAATAAAAATTATGATTCAAAAAAATTCAACCGGGATGTTTACAATAATCTCAGCTCTTTGTTTACACAAATATTTTATATAAGGGCATTGAGCTATTTTTTAGTACAATATGCAGCCGGCGCAGGCTTGGCAGATGAGGTGATTAAAGTTTTTACACTTACTTATGGTTCCGGCAGTGATGAGCAGGTTATTAATTTCGCTTTTTAACTGATACATATTTCAATAAACGTTAAGGGCAGTTTTTACTAATTGCGTTTCGAAGTTTCAGTTTTGAAATTTCCATCCTTGCCATTTTTGGCACGAAAATTTAATATCCAATCCCAAACCTTACACATGAAAAAATTTATTCCTGCCGCATTTATGGCGTTGTTGGCTGCCTGTAATAGTTCATCATCTACTACATCTGCTGAAGATACAATGGTAGTGACGCCCAATACCGATGTTACCGCCGATACTACAACTATCGTTACAACAGAAGTATATACTCCTACCGAGGGCGATGTTATTTATAAAGATGGTAAAACCATGGTTATGCGTAACGGCGACTGGGTGGTGGTTGATAAAGAAATTACGCTTGATAACGGTGTTGTAGTTTACAGAGATGGTAAAGTAAGAAAAGATAAAGCAGAGATAAAGCTTGAAGAAGGCGAAGTGGTAAATAAAGCGGGTAACTTTTTCGACAGAACAGGCAAGGCTATTGATAATGCCTGGCAGGATACAAAAGATGCGGTTAAGGATGCCGGGGAGGCTGTGGGTGACGCTGCAAAAAAAGCAGGCAAAAAAATAGACACCATTTTTGATAAAAAGAAATAATTATATAAATACATTTTACAAACATGTATTTAAATTATAAAGTCCTGTAATGCGGGACTTTTTAATTTAATGAACCGATGTTATGGCAACCGCGCCACTAACTTCTCCGGCATTAGTTTTAAAACATTATAGATGATCTTCCATTTAAACCCGGGTACAATGGTAAAACGGCTTGGCGTGTAAACAACCGGTTTTGCTATAAAAGAAGGTTCCAGCATTAATGATTCGGGCAAGTTGAGACCTGCTGTCATTTTGCTGCGTATATAGCCGGCTACAATTACATGCACACTTATATTCCGGGTGAAAAGATATTGCCTTAAACCAGCGAGATATTGTGTAAAGGCAGATTTGGTGCTCCCATAAATAAAATTGCTTTTTCTGCCCCTTACGCCGGAAAGCGATGAAAGGCCCACAATCTTTTCAAGGCCTGTATTATTTTTATCAGTAACGATAATGTTTAAAATAGAAACAGCGCCACAGTAATGAACTTTCATCATTTGAAAACTGCCATCCCAATCAACCATTGCCTGTTCATTGTTTTTTAAAAAGCCTGCTGCATACAATACAATATTTGGTTTGAAAGGAAGGTTGTTATAAAACTGCTGATGGGTATCAAAAGCTGTGGCATCAAAATATTCTACTGCTACGTTGGTAGTAAAGCCTTGCTGTTCAACAAATGCATTCAATTCATTTATGCTTCTTGATGCGGCTATAACCCGGCATCCTTCTTTAATATATAATTTGATGGCTTCTTTGGCTACATCGGAGTTAGCGCCCAATACAAGAACAGTTTTATTTGATAGCTGCATGATTATTCAAATGTAAAACGCATCCCGCATTAGTGAAAATCATCCTTCCTCAATTTTCTTGCTATCTATGGCAGCGTAAGACCCTGTCTCAATAAAGAAGATAACTACAGTTATTTTTATAAAAATGATTTCATTGCGTATGGAAAAGGTTCGCCATTCCCAGTGATTTTAAGGCGGCAGGATATAAGAAAGTGATTGATTTTAAAATAAAAACCTGCGCCGCGAAATAATGCACTTGGCCATTCTATCACCAGCTAAATCAGCTTCGTTTTTTCCGTATCCGCGATAAGGTTTCACGGCTCATGCCAAGATAAGAAGCAAGATAACTTAAAGGAATACGCTGAAGATATTGAGGGTTTCGTTCGAGCATATATTTATAACGTTCTTCGGGATCAAGCAATCTAAAACCATTGGAATGTTCCATTTGTTTAAAATATAAAGCCTGGAAAAAACGGAACAATATTGCATGGAGCGACCGTTCATTTAAAAAAACAGGCGATGCTTCTTTTTTACTGCCGCAATAAACAATGCATTCTTCTAAAGCAACCAGATAGAATTTTGATGGTGTTTCATCGCGGAAGCTTATGAAATCGCTGGCAATGTCTTCTTCAAAGTAAAAGTTTGTATTTACTTCCCTTCCATCTTTCATTCTGAAACTGCGGATGCAGCCTTGCAAGATGAAGTAAAAATACCTGCATATCTGTCCTTCTTTTAAAATTACTTCGCCCTTGTTAAAATGCGTTATTTGCATAACATTAGCGAATTGATTCAAGTCCTCGTCCGGGGCGTCAGCAAAAGTCCTGAGCCTTTGCTTAAATAATTGAAGCGCCTTCTCCTTACTAAATTTTTCCATAGATCAGCAATAGGTAAACAATATATTCAGCGCCTTGCTTTAGCATCTAAATGTAAGAATTCTAATTAAATAATATTCATTTTAATAGGCTTTAATGAGCTGTTAAGAATACGGCTTTTAAGGTTAATTTGTTTATGCTTTAAAATATCAGGTATAATTTATCTTAAGTCTTTTTGCCAGCCTGGCCGTAGCCAATACCGGATCAATATCCACTGTTAATATGCCCGCTTTACGGTATGGCTGCCAGGCAATACATTTACCATCAGGGCCGATTAATGAGGTAGCGGACTCCTGGAAACGCGTTGCATAATTTATGCTGGCAAAATATATTGTGTTTTCAATGGAACGCATCATCATGGCTTTTTCATAATATGGATTGCCGGCATTGCCCCATTCTTTCAATTCAACGCCCTCTGCATCACTGCCGGCAAAATGCGGATGAAAAACAATGGAAGCGCCCTGCCTTGCCGCCCACCGCACCGTTTCAGGATAACGGAACCCTTCATGGCAAATGGCAATGCCAAATTTTAAACCCTGCACTTCAAATAACCGCCTGCCTTTTCCTGCAATCCATAGATTATCTTCCGAAGGGTCAAGCTGCACCTTAGGCTGATAGCCTATTACATCGCCATTTTCTGAAATTACAAAAGCTACATTCAAGAAGTTTTCACCTTCATACCAATCCATTGGCAGGATGATGGCAATGGAATTTGCCTTTGCTATTTCACAGGTTTTTTGCAAAGCATCTTTTAAAACTTCCGGTGAAGTTTTTTGGACGTTTTCCAAATCAAGCGGGTAGCCGGGAATGTATGTTTCAGGGAAACAAATAATGGCTGCTTTTTGCCGGGCCGCATCTTCCGCTAATGTTTGCAACTGTTTAATAGCATCATCTATCGATGCCGGGTATAATGGTGAAGCCAGAGCTATTTTCATAATGGATAAAGGTAGGATTGTTTTTGATTTATAACCGGTGAAGCGGCGGCGTGTTCTTAATAAAAAAAGCAGCTGCATGCATAAGGTTTATTCTCATGTCAAATAAAAAAGACCCTTAAAAGGGCCTTTGATTTTATAAAGCTGTTTCAAATATTATACGTTTAACATAAGCGGCATCACCAGCATTAAAAGCTCTTCGTTCTCCTCTTTTTCGGTGGGCTTTATTATCCCTGCTTTATTAGGGGTGGATAATTCAACTACCACATTTTCGCTTTCGGAAGCATTTAAAAGTTCAATTAAAAATTTAGCATTAAAAGCTATCTGCAAATCTTCACCATCGTATTCGCAATTCATGCGTTCGTTACCTTCTGAGCTAAAATCAACATCCTGCGCAGTAAGCTGTAACTCACTTCCACTTATGCTTAATACAACCTGGTTAGTGCTTTTATTACTGAAGATATTAATGCGGCGCAATGCGCTTTGAAAATCGGTGCGGTTTACAGTAAGCTTATAAGGATTATCTGCCGGTATCACCACTTTATAATCAGGGAACCGTGCATCTATCAAACGGCAGCTCAGTTTTGTTTCACCATGTGTTACAAAAAAATGATTGTTATTATAGCTTACGGTTATTTCATCATCATTATCAGGCAATGTATTCTTCAGCAGGTTCAACGGTTTTTTTGGAACGATAAAGTTGTCTGCATTCGCATTGGTTACATCTGTTCTTTTATAACGAACAAGCCTGTGCGCATCGGTGGCAACAAACTGCACGGCGTTCTTTGAAAGTTCAAAGAAAATACCTGTCATGGCGGGGCGCAGGTCATCGCTGCTCACGGCAAACAAAGTTTTATTAATGCCGTTTAGCAAAGCGCTGCTGGTGACTGTAAAATTGTTGGCATCATCTGCTTCCGGTGCTTTGGGAAAGTTATCGGGGTTTTCGCCCATCATTTTATACTTACCATTGTCGCTTGTAATTTCAACTGAAAAGTTTTTGTCGATATTAAAAGTTAGCGGCTGATCCGAAATGTTTTTTAAAGAATC
>JAEWBD010000369.1 GCA_023391315.1 Bacteroidota bacterium
TATCCAAGCCCTGCCCCTTCGTTGCCAACACCTGCAGGCGAGGTTTGGAGCACGAATGAAATTCCGTCGGCGCCGCCCGCATCATCACAGCCCAGAAAAACATTGAAAGCATAATTAAATGGCTGGGAAAGGTCTGCCTGGTTTTTATTCCACACAGCGCCCGCCGTGAAGTTATTTTCACTGGTTAAAGTATAGCAACCACAATCGTCTTGTGTGGCGGAGCCAGCAAGTTCGTACGGATTTTGTGCCAAAACCCCTGCATTTAAAAGCAATAGGGAAATGAATAATACAGGGAGGGGTTTAAATTTTATTCTTCCAATCAAAGCATTGCAATTTATTTATTTAGCGGCAACTGCATCAATTCCGGTATAATTTTTAAATTATTTATAATCAGGTATGAAAAAATCATTCCACAATAACACTATTCATTTAAATTCTGAGGCTTTAAAAACTATAAGCTACGATGAAGATACACATATACTGGAAGCAACGTTTTCCAACAACAGGACTTATCAGTATATAAAAATGCCAAAAAGAGTGTGGAAAGATTTTTTAAAAACAATTACTGCGGGCAAATCTGCAGGTGCATTCATCAATAAAAGAATAAAGCCATTTTACAAATACGTTGAAATTAGCTGAAAAATGTGTTATCATTCAATACTTTTGCGCAATGGCAACACAAATATTGCCATCTTAAGTTATGAGCCAGGACCAGGTTTTTAAAGATGAAATTAAAAAGGCTTCCGATTTTAAGTTCGGTGCCACTGTAGCCAATGTTTTTGATGATATGGTAAACAGGTCGGTGCCTTACTATGGCGAAATGCAGCGCATGACCGCGGAACTGGCTGCAGACCATGCAAAAGAAGGCAGTTATGTGTATGACCTCGGCTGCTCAACCGGCACTACCATGATAGGCATGAATACGCTGGTGCCTGAAAACATTGAGTTTATTGGTGTGGACGATTCTAACCAAATGCTTGAAAAATGCGACAGTAAACTAAAAGAGGCCGGTTTTACAAGAAAATACCAACTGGTAAATGCCGATTTGAACCAGGGGGTTGAAATTAAAAATGCTTCTGTGGTGGTGCTTTGCCTTACACTTCAGTTTATACGGCCGGTTCACCGGGAGCGGCTGGTTAAAACCATTTATGAAGGCCTGAATAAAGACGGTGTTTTAATATTGATTGAGAAAATACTGGCTGAAGAAAGCAGCTTTAACCGCGACTTTATAAAATATTATTACGATATGAAGCGCCGCCACAACTATAGCGAAATGGAAATTTCGCAAAAGCGGGAGGCACTGGAAAACATTTTAGTTCCTTACAAACTAAGCGAGGATAACCTGCTTTTACGCGAAAGTGGCTTTGCGCATGTGGAAGTATTTTTTAAATGGTATAATTTCGCCGGCCTTATTGCAGTAAAAAGATAATATGGTACAAATAGGCAATTTCTTTTTTAAATACCGCAACTGGCTGTTTATAATTTTTTATGGATTGCTGTTTGTGCCAGGCCTTCCGCAATTATTTACCGAGGAAAATTTTGGAAAAAACTATTACTGGTATCCAATAATAATTGGTTTAATCATTACAGTTTTAGGGCAGGCGATACGCGGCGCCACCATTGGGCTTGCTTATATAATCCGCGGCGGGAAAAATAAAAAGGTTTATGCAGAAGACCTGGTTACCACGGGCATATTCGCCCATTGCCGTAACCCCTTATACGTGGGCAATATTTTAATGATTACAGGCGTAGGCATATTATCCAATTCGCTTTTGTATGTTGTTATAATGATCCCTTTTTTTCTTTTTATATGGCAGGCAATTGTGCTGGCAGAAGAAAATTTTCTCCGCAATAAATTCGGTGAGCAGTTTATTAACTATTGTGCAAGGGTAAACCGATGGGTGCCCAGCCTTAAGGGCATCAGCAAAACATTTTTGGGCATGCATTTTAACTGGAAGCGTTATGTTTCCAAAGAACACACAACTACTTTTATATGGCTTGTTGGTATTGTTTTATTGCTGCTGTTCTTTTACCCGCAGCTCACCAATTATGATAGTCATTTACGCAATACCTTGCTCATCATCATCCTCGCGGTTTTACTGGTTATTTACATCTTCATAAGAATAATTAAGAAATCGGGCAGGCTGAACGGATAAATTTTATTGCCTTATCAGTTTTCATTTTTAGGTTTGCGGTATGTCTAAGCTCACCATCAGTAAGCGTGGCCGTGAAATGCCGCCATCTCCCATACGAAAGCTTGTGCCTTTTGCCGAAGCAGCGAAAAAGAAAGGCATAAAGGTGTATCATCTTAATATTGGCCAGCCCGATATTGAAACGCCTGAACATGTGCTGGATGCAGTCCGTCAATCAGATTTTAAAATTCTGGAATACAGTCATAGTGCAGGTAATGAAAGTTACCGCCGCAAGCTGGTGGGTTATTACGCCAAGAATGGCATCAGCATCCATCATAATCAAATCATAATCACCACCGGTGGCAGCGAAGCTATTTTGTTTGGCTTTATGGCCTGCATGGATGCCGGCGATGAAGTAATTATTCCCGAACCATATTATGCCAATTATAATGGTTTTGCCGTTTCGGCCGGCATAAATGTGGTGCCGATAACATCGCACATAGAAAACGGTTTTGCCTTGCCGCCTATAGAAGATTTTGAGAAGGTTATTACCAATCGCACAAAAGCCATTGTTGTTTGCAGCCCCAATAATCCTACCGGCTATTTGTATAGTAAGGATGAAATGGAAGTGCTGAAACAAATTGCTTTAAAACACAACTTGTATTTATTTGCCGATGAAGCGTACCGGGAATTTTGTTATGAAGATGAGCATTTCAGCGCTATGCAACTGGAAGGCTGTGACGATAATGTGGTTTTGATGGATACTATAAGCAAACGTTACAGTTGCTGCGGTGCAAGAATAGGCGCATTTATCACACGCAATGAAACAGTGTACAATACAGCATTAAAGTTTGCCCAGGCAAGATTAAGCCCGCCAACCTTTGGGCAAATTGCGGGAGAAGCAGCGATTGATTTGCCCGATAATTATTTTGATGTAACAAAAGCAGAATACAAAGCCAGGCGGGATTTAATTGTAAAACGATTAAATGCTATTCCCGGTGTTTACTGCCCAAATCCCGGTGGCGCTTTTTACGCAATGGCCAAGCTGCCTATTGATGATTCTGATAAATTCTGCCAGTGGCTCCTGGAAGAATTCAGTTATAATAACCAAACATTGATGCTGGCGCCGGCAACAGGTTTTTACGGTTCAGTTGATTATGGGAAAGATGAAGTAAGGCTTGCCTACGTTTTAAATCTTGAAGCTATAGGCGCAGCTATGGATTGCCTGCAGAAAGCGCTTGAACAATATCCCGGGCGTAAATAAATCTGCGCAGGAGGTTTATGGTTCCTTTTGCATTAATAATGCTGCCATCCACGCATATTAGTTGCATTACATATACGTATGTGCCCAGGTTTTGAATAAGGCCTTTAAACTTTCCGTCCCAGCCATAAGCAGCTTCATTGGTAGTAAAATTTGCCCTTTCAAAAACCTTCTGTCCCCAGCGGTTAAAAATCATCATGGATTTTACGGTTATCGGCACTTTTGAGTTGGGGTAGAAATAATCGTTTAACCGATCGTTGTTCGGCGTAAAGCTGTTTGGTATAAGAACAAAATTATCAATACACGCCGGGATCATCTGAACAGAATCCGTACTGATGCATCCGAAATTATTACGCACCGTTAAAGTATAGGTTAACGGGCTTCCGAGAGTAGCAACCGGGCTTGGACAATTGAAACAGGAAAGGCCGGTTTGCGGCGACCATTGCCAATTGATAACATCAGCACTTGAGGTTGATTGCAGCGTATAGGTAGAACCCACCGGCAAAGCCACCTGGCTATCGGTAATATCTACAGTAGGTGCTGGATTAACCGAAATATTTATGATAGCCGTATCGGTAAAGCACCGATTGCTGTCGCTGCCCGAAACTGAATAGGATATATTCCCGGGGGGTGTGGCAATGGGATTGACAATGGCAGCATTGCTTAGCCCGGTAGAAGGAAACCATGAATAACTGCCGGAGCTTGCACCACCTGCAATCAGTTGCAGAGATGACCCAGCGCAAACAGCCGTATCACCGGGTTGTATGCTTACGCGTTCTTTAGGCTGAACGGTTACAACAACGGTATCTGTAGCGAAACAACCTTCCGGCGTTGAGCCTCTCACATAATAATTGGTCGTTGCATTGGGTGTTACTGTTGGTGGTACAGTACAGGGGTTGCAGATAACTGCCTGATCCGTATTCCAGGTATAAGTTGAAGCGCCTGAGGCTGTTAAAATGGCGCTTTTACCTAAACATAATAATGTATCGTTTCCTGCAATAACTGTGGGCGTGGTAAGCAATTGTATTTGCTGTGTTGTCGAATTTACGCAGCCATCGCTATCGGTAACAGTAAGCTTAACATTGTAAAGGCCGGGAAAATCATAATAGTTTAGGGCGGGCCCCTGAACTGAATCTGTCCTGCCATCACCATAACTCCAAATCCATTGCTGTATTGGTGATCCTGATGGCGTTGATTCATCCGAAAAATCTACTTCGGTGAGGGTACACGCGGTATCCGGGAAGGAAAATTTTGGCGTAGCGCCTACAATTGTTATGGGGCTTAAACTAATTGTATCGGTGCAATTATAAATATTGCGGAAAATGGCAACAGGATTAAAATTACCTGCTGTATCATAAACGTGATTTATTGTATCTCGGGTTGGATTATATCCTGTGGAATCGCCGTCACCAAAATACCACCTGAAATCTTTTGCAACATCAGGATCGTATTGTGTAAAACCTAATTGAACAGGATTACCATAGCAGTAAGGCGCTGCAGACAACACATCGGCAATAGGTTTGATCTCTGAAACAAAAACCGTACGGCTTGTGGTATCATAACAAATGCCGTCATCAACTCTAAGCTCTACATTATAGGCGCCCACTGAATCATATGTATGTGGAACTGATCTTAAGGTATCACTTTCGCCATCCCCAAATGACCATTGGTAAGTGGTGTTTGGCGATAAGGTTGCCGAAAAATTAAATGTATAGGGATTCTGACAATCAGGGGTTGCGAATATCCTTCCACCAGGAGCTTTTACATGAATATAATTATTTTTAAACATCGTGTCCCTGCATCCATTATTGCTGACAATCAACCGCACATCAAACCAGCCTGAATCCTGGTAATGCTGTAAAGGTGAAGGCTCGTCACTTGTTGTTTTATCACCAAAGCTCCATGACCATGATTTAACATTAGCTGAAGATTTATTGGTAAACTGTCGCAGTTCAGAGGCGCAGCCATCCCGCGGAGTAGCAGTGAAATTAGCGGTTGGTTGAGTTCCTACATGTATCAGACCTTCTTCTTTAAATTGACCTACACAGCCGTCCGTTGTTTCAATAGTAAGGGAAACGCCAAATATCTTTGTACCCGTAAAAGTGTGCGTGGGATTTTGCTGGGAAGAAGTGGCCCCATCGCCAAAATCCCAGGTACGGTTTTTAAGTGTTACACCCGTAAGGCTCGTATTATCAGTAAACTGAACGTTTAACGGCGAGCAGCCTGTGGTAACGCCCGTGGTAAATTCAGGTTTGGGAGTTCGAAACACTTTAATATACCCCGTTTTTTCTTCATAATCTTCCTCCAGGTCATTTCTTACAATAAGCCTTACGGTGAAATTACCGCCGGTTGTATAGGTCATTGTTGGATTTCTTTCAGCAGAAGTTTGGCCGTTGCCAAAATCCCAAAACCAGCTTGTTGCCGAACCGGTACTCTGATCGGTAAAACTCACCGTGAGATCGGAGCAGCCACTGGTAACGGAAGCTGAAAATGCTGCGGTTAACTGCGTCTTCCCCTCAACATTCAACACCAGAAAAATGCCCAACAATAAAATAAAAATGGAATTACGATAGTTAATTTTAATAAGATTGGTTTTTACTAGTTTCAGATTCATTACAAAAATCCTGCAAATCAATATATAACGGAACATATACTTAAAAAAAAGTAATACTTAAAACGCCCTGAACAGTTTTTTAGTACCCCGCTTTTTATTTTAATTGATAAAGACTACTTTTGCGCTCCCTAAATAAGGCGGGATAGCTCAGGTGGTTAGAGCGTCGGATTCATAACCCGGAGGTCTCGGGTTCAATTCCCGATCCCGCTACTTAGCTCAAATACTTATATATTAAGTGTTTGGGCTTTTTTTATTTATTCATTGAAATGTAGCATAAATCCAAACCGTAACAATTTCCGTAACAAAAATGCTACAAAAATGAAAATTCAACTTCCCAATGGATGCTCCGTAAGCAAACTAAGTGTTAATCCGACTAACTGGAAATCAAAATCTGCAAAAACTAACGTTGATTGGTACATAAGCTATAGATTTTACCACCCTGACTATGCTAAACCAAAACAAGTAATTGTTAGAAGAATGAATGGCTTTTCGATACTTGAAGACCGACAAAAAGAAACACTTAAAATTTTAGAAACTGAATTACAACAATTAAAGAATGGGTTTAATCCGTTTGCTGGCAAGGTTGAAGTTTTACCAGATGATAAGGGTGTGCCTTTTTATGAAATTCTAAAAAACGCTTTTGAAGTTGTTTCTGTAGCTGAAAGAACAAGGAGAGACTTAAAATTCTTTTTAAACCAATGCGATAAAAAAATTAAAGAGCTGGGATTTGCAAAACTTAATAATACCGAATTATCTCGTAAACACATAAAAGCCCTATTGGAAAATATTAGCTCCACTAATGACCGGTTTAATAAGAATAGGAGTTACATGATGATCCTGCTTGCTGAATCCTGTGAAAGAGAGATTATATCTACCAATTTTGCTCGTGATATTAAAAAGAAAAAAACTCTTAAAAAAGCCCGAATCGTGTTAACGCTTGAAGAAAGAAAGTTGGTTAATGAGCATTTAGTTAATAATTACCCTGAATTTCATAGATTCCTTCACATATTTTATCATTCCGGTTCAAGAATTTCAGAACTTTTAAAAATCCACGCTAAAGATGTGGATATTGAAAATGGAAGATTTAAAGTGATTATTCAAAAAGGAAGAAATTATAAAGAGGTTTACAAACCAATTAAAAACATTGTTTTAGCGTATTGGAAAGAATTAATGGAATTATCAACTCCAACAGATGTAATCTTTTCAAAGGGATTAACTCCAGGAAAGGAAGAAATTCAACCTTATCAGATTAATAAACGTTGGTACAGACTTGTGAAGAAGTGTAAGCTCCCCTTATTTTAGTGCCGCAGGCATTTAGAGTTTTCTAAATTAATCATCTTTTTGTTTTTCAAATATTTTATCCACTAAACAGCTCTCTTCAATCTGCAAAGTATTTACGTTCGCTG
>JAEWBD010000424.1 GCA_023391315.1 Bacteroidota bacterium
ATCACTGAGAGCGGTTTGCTCTAATGTTGCTATCATTTCGCTCATGCTGCAAAAGTACAAATGAATTTGTACAAAAAAGTATAAATTAAATTCATGTTGCTATAAAGCGTGTCAATCACCCAAAAAATTCTTTAATTCGAAAGCATTATGTATGGCAGCCATAGTTGCAGTATTATTAAAAAAGATGTAAGCCGTTTTGCTGATTGCTTTCTTTTTAAGTTCCATCGCAAAATCCATTATTTCCTTTTGAGAGTATTGAGAGAAATATAATTTTGAAAAGCCATGAAAGCGATAGTACAAAATAGAGGTATTAGCCATTATCTCATCCGGCAAATTTTGGATACTAATGCCACAGAAACTGACATTGTAATTTGAAAACACGTTAATTACATGTTGGTTCCACCAGCCGGCTTCCCGGAATTCAACAATGTTAATGAATGAAGTATTTATATTTTGTGTAATGCGTTGCAAAAATTCCTCATTATAAGCAATTCTAGCCGGAAACTGGAAAAGCACCGGGCCAAGCTTCTCTTTTAATCCTTCTTGTATTGTACTATAAAAATCATCCAGAAATTGCTTGCAGTCATTCAACTGTTTATAGTGTGTAATTAATCTTGGCGCTTTAACTGAAAACTTGAAATCAGCCGGGCTTTTGTCATACCATTTTCGCAGCATTTCCACTGTAGGAAAACGATAGAATGTAGTGTTTAGCTCAAGGGTATTGAACCGCGTGCAATAATATTCAAACCATTTGCTCTGCGGAAGGCCTTTGGGATAAAAAGCTTCTTTCCAGTCTTTATTATAAAATCCTGAACAACCAATATAATACTGCATAACAAAGTCATTCAAAAACAACTCCATTTTAAAGATAACTTTAGGGTAACCTGCCATCAACAGGTTGTATATAATATTGCATTACAGAGATGGCAAATATTTTGATGGGTTAGGGTTATTACTAACCTGTTAAACTAAATAAGATGGCTAAATATGGAAAAAAAGCCCAAAGCAAAGTAAAACGTGCAATGGACGAAATGAAAGAAGGCAAACTGAAAGGTGGCCGGAGCGGTAAAAAAGTTACAAGCCGGAAGCAGGCAATTGCAATAGGTTTATCCGAAGCCAGAAAGGAAGGCGGTAAGGTTCCGAAGAAGGCTGCAAAGAAGAGCGCGAAAAAATCAGCGTCTAAAAAGGCAGCAAAAAAATCGGCTCCTAAAAAGGCCTCAAAAAAGGCTGCTCCCAAAAAGACAGCTAAGAAATCGGCAAAAAAATCAGTAAAGAAGAGCTCTAAATAAAATTATTAAATAAATTGCCAGCGGTTTAACTTCTTGGATTGCTGCTTAAAACAATCCTTTTAAAGGTCACAATGTGCTGTGGCCTTTACTTTTTTTATAGCTGTCAACCACTCAAAAAAACCAATGTTTCCGTTACGAAAAACCATTCTACAAAATAAAAACCGGTACAAAGCACCGGTTTTTAAACATATTTTGACAAGGATGGATGGGTTAATATTATCGCTTTTTAATAAGCTTTTGCAAATAACACCCTTTGTTTGGAAGGTTTTCCCGTTAGCACACAAACGCCTTCTTCCTGTTTGGCATCAAAAGGTATACAGCGTATGGTGGCTTTTGTAAGCTCCTTTATTTTTTCTTCCGTTTCGCCGGTGCCATCCCAATGTGCACTTACAAAACCGGTTTTATTTTCGAGCACATCAACAAATTCATCCCAGGTATTCACTTCGGTAATGTGATCGTCAAGATGTTTCTTTGCCTTATTGTAAATATTGCTTTGAATATCAGTGAGCAGGAAAACAATCTCGCCCATTATATTGTCGAGGCTTATTGTTTTCTTTTCCTTGGTATCCCTTCTTGCTACTTCTGCAGTATTGTTTTCCAGGTCTTTTGGGCCAATAGCAATACGCACGGGCACGCCTTTCATTTCGTATTCCGCAAATTTCCAGCCCGGCCTTGCATTATCTGAATCATCATACTTAACTCTTATACCTAACTGCTTAAGGCTTGCTGTAATTTCATTTACCTTATGAGCGATAGCAGACCTTTGCTCATCATTTTTATAAATAGGTACAATTACCACCTGGTGCGGTGCAATTTTTGGAGGAAGAATAAGCCCGTCATCGTCGCTGTGCGCCATTACCAATGCACCTATAAGCCTTGTGCTTACGCCCCAGCTTGTGGCCCAAACATATTCGAGTTTATTATTCTTGTCGCTGAATTTTACATCGAAAGCTTTGGCAAAATTCTGCCCGAGAAAATGTGATGTGCCGGCCTGTAAGGCTTTGCCATCCTGCATCAGCGCTTCAATACATAATGTGTCTTCGGCGCCGGCAAAACGTTCGTTTGACGTTTTGGAACCTTTGATTACCGGTACGGCCATGAAGTTTTCTACAAAATCGGCATAAACATCCAGCATTTGCCTGGCTTCCAATAAAGCTTCTTCTTTTGTGGCATGAGCGGTATGCCCTTCCTGCCACAGAAATTCTGCAGTGCGTAAAAACAGGCGGGTACGCATTTCCCAGCGCACCACATTTGCCCACTGGTTGATTAAAATAGGCAGGTCGCGATAGCTTTGAATCCAGTTTTTATAAGTATTCCAGATAATGGCTTCACTTGTGGGGCGAACGATTAATTCTTCTTCCAGCTTTGCTTCTTCATCCACGATCAGCTTACCCTTTTTTTCCGGATCTGATTTTAACCTGTAATGTGTTACTACAGCGCATTCCTTGGCAAAACCTTCAGCATTTTGCTCTTCGGCTTCAAACAAACTTTTAGGCACAAACAATGGGAAATAGGCATTAACATGACCTGTATCTTTAAACATTTTATCAAGTGCATCCCGCATATTTTCCCAGAGTGCATACCCGTAAGGTTTTATAATCATACAACCCCTTACTGCACTGTAATCTGCCAATTCGCTTTTTAAAATAAGATCATTGTACCACTGGGAATAATCTTCATTTCTCGCTGTTATTGCTTTACCCATACCGTTTGTAAAAAAGACAAGTTAATTTAAATGATAAACGCGGCAAATGTAATAACTTAGCATACAAACATGTGAGAATGAAAAATAATTTAGTTTGCCTGCTGTGTGTGATAACCATATTCTTTAGTTGTTCTCCTGCATATAAGGCCTCTCAAACGCCTGATGACGTTTATTATTCCCCCGCTAAAAAAATAGAGGCACAGGACAGATATCAAACATATAATGACAGGCAGGACACATATGCTTCTGCCGATGATGATGATTATTACCTGCGTATGAAAGCAAGAAATTATACGCGGTGGAGTGGCCTGGATGATTATAGTTACTGGTATGACAGCCGGTATTTTTATAATAACTGGTATAGCCCGTACACTTCTTATATGTCATTGAGCCTTGGTTACGGATTAGGCTGGGGCAGTTATGGTTATTATCCTTATTATGGTTACAGCTCCTGGTACAACCCGTGGAGTTCATGGTATAGCCCTTATTATACAGTGGTGTATTATAAAAATCCTGATGTTTACTATAAGCCGCTTCGTAATAATGCAAACTTTTCCGGGTACAAAAACAGGAATTATAATAACTATAATATGCCTATGCAAAATGGCAACCGCAACAGATCGTATAATAACAGTAACCTGAATACAAACAACAGGAGGAGCAACGATACATACAATTCAAACCAGTATAATAATTCGAATAGAAATAACAATTCGACGCCAACACGCACGTTTAATAACAACAGCAGTTCTAATTCAGGTGGTGGTGCAAGAACCAGTGGCGGTGGTTCCCGTACACGTCCATAAAAATGAATTTCAGAAATCAATAATCCTCATCCATAAAAATCATTTCGATTGTTTATGCGGAAAGTTTTGCTTTTAACAATAGGCGCATTTATATATAATTACAGCTTTTCACAACTTGTAGACGATGTAACCAAAAATGCATGGTTTGTTCCTTATGGCACTGCCCGCAGTGTTTCCGTTGGAGGTGCCATTGGCGCTTTGGGCGGCGACATTACCTCTACCTCTGTTAAC
>JAEWBD010000434.1 GCA_023391315.1 Bacteroidota bacterium
CGGCAGCGTAAACCCGGTTCGCGATAAAGAAATTATTGATACCGAACTGCAGTTGAAAGACCTTGAAAGTGTTGAGAAAAAAATTTCGAGGCTGGAAAAAGTTGCACGCACAGATAAAGATGCAGCAGCCGGCCTGGAAATATTAAGAGCATTAAAACAGCATTTTGAGCAAGGCAAAAATGCAAGAGGTTTCAGCGTGAATGAAAAAGACCGTGAAAAATATATAGATGACATTTTCCTGCTTACCATAAAGCCGGTGATTTATGTATGTAATGTGGATGAAAAATCTGTTATCACGGGCAATCAATACACAGAAGCTGTAAAAGAAACCGTGAAAGATGAGAATGCGGAGATATTATTTATAAGCGCTGCTATTGAAAGTGAAATAGCTGTAATGGATAGTTATGAAGACCGCAAAATGTTTTTGGAAGATTTGGGATTGAGAGAAAGCGGTGTTGTGCGGCTCATCCGTTCAACCTATCATTTATTAAATCTTGCCACTTATTTTACTGCCGGTGTGCAGGAAGTAAGAGCCTGGACGATTCATAAAGGCATGTCTGCACCGCAGGCGGCAGGCGTTATACATACAGATTTTGAGAAAGGTTTTATTCGTGCAGAAGTGATAAAGTATGATGACTTCCTTAAATATAAAAGTGAAGCAGCTTGCCGCAGTGCCGGTAAATTGGCTGTTCAGGGGAAAGATTACATTGTAGAAGACGGCGATATAATGCACTTCCTGTTTAATGTGTAATATTTCAAACTGAATAAAAAAGAGGTTGTTCCGGTTATTGAAACAACCTCTTTTTTATTAAGCATTTATTTAAAGGCAAATATCCTATTCAAAAGGAAACGATAAAAGTTCTTCCTGGTTTATTGTATCCTGTTTCCCGGTAGTAATATTTTTTATTACACAACTGCCCGCTTCAAGTTCCTTACTGCCAATTATAACAACATAAGGTATGCTATTACGTTCGGCATATTTAAACTGTTTATCGAATTTGGCAGTTTCGTGATAAATTTCTGCTTTTATTTTACGGCTCCTTAATTGCTTAAGAAGATGGTATGCAGCCTTGCTTTCTGTCTCGCCCAAATTAAAAAACAATACCTGCGTTGACGCTTGCAGCGATGATGGAAATAACTGTAATTCCTCCATTACATCATACATCCTGTCAACACCGAAGCTTATACCAACGCCCGGCAAGCCAGGCACATCAAATAAACCGGTAAGATCATCGTACCGGCCACCGCCGCCAATGCTGCCCATCTGCACATTTTTGGCTTTAATTTCAATAATGGTTCCGGTATAATAATTTAAACCACGGGCCAGCGTAAAGTCTATGGAAAAGTTGGCGTTATCTTTATTATGCGCCAATAAAAATTCCAGTTCATTAATACCTTGCTTGCCAATTTCAATTTCATCTATCAGGGATTTGATATTGCTTATTTTAGATGCATTATCACCTTCAATTGAAATGTACTGTTCAATCAGTTCAATCTGCAAATGCTGTAAACCCCTGTCTGCCAGTTCTGTTTTTACCTTGTCCCAGCCTATTTTATCCAGCTTGTCAATAGGAACAGTAATATCGGTTATTCTTTCGCTGCCGCCGCATAATTCAGCCAGGGCTGAAAGAATTTTCCGGTTATTGATCTTTATTTCAACATCAATATTCAGTTGTTTAAAAACATCTGTGTAAATATTGATAAGCTCCACTTCATTTAATAAAGAATTGCTTCCCACCACATCTGCATCGCACTGGTAAAATTCGCGGTACCGGCCTTTTTGCGGGCGATCTGCACGCCACACGGGCTGAACCTGGTAACGTTTAAATGGAAAGCTCAATTGGCCATAATTCATGGCAACATACCGTGCAAAAGGAATAGTGAGATCGTAACGCAAAGCACGTTCTGTGATGCCGGAAACATTTTTCCCTTCCAGCACTTTTTCAAAGTCAGTCCTGGCCTGTTCATGTTTTTCTTTTCGCTCAAGACCATTGTTCAGAATCTTAAAAAGAAGTTTATCGCCTTCTTCTCCATATTTGCCTGTTAACGTATCAAGGTTTTCCATAGCCGGCGTTTCCAGTGGCTGAAAGCCGTATAGCTCAAATACGTTTTTTATTGTATTGAAAATATAATTGCGTTTGCGAATAGTGGCCGCATTAAAATCCCGTGTTCCCTGTGGTAGTGATGGTTTCATTAACAAGTAAAAATTAAAAAATAGATTTAAATTGAAAGCCGCTGTCAGGCAGGCTCTGTTTTGGTTTTTGTACTTTGATTTTTGAAATTTTGTATAACAGTGTCGCATGCTTTTTCAAGCATGGCATATACTTCGTGATAGCCCTGCTCTGTGCCATACCAGGGATCGGGCACATCCATATTTTTTCCCGGATAAATTTCATTCATCAGCAAAGCGGTTTTGGATGGATCCCATAGTCCGCCGCTTATGCGTTTAATATCATTATAAATATCTTTATCCATGGCATATATTTTATCAAAGCGCAGCATGTCTTCTTTTATAAACTGCCTGCAGCACTGGCTGCTTATATCCATGCCATTAAGTTTAGCCACTTTTTGCGAAAGCCTGTGCGGCGGCTCGCCCACATGATAATTTGCCGTGCCCGCGCTATCAACCTGCCAGTTTAAACCGGCTTTATCTGCCTTGTGCTGCATAATGCCTTCAGCCAGCGGGCTTCTGCAAATATTGCCCAGGCATACCATTAAAATCTTCATCTGACTCTTTAATTAAGGCGCAAATATAGCTAACGAAAGGCTGATGGAATTTCCGTATAGTTCAAACAACTGCAGGAACTTAATATTTATGGAAATATTTTCTTAAAGCATCTCATAAGCGGAGCGCTCTGTAACAAATCTATTCATCATTAAATTTTATTTTATGCTGCCTGATAAAATTATGCAGAGCGATTTGCTTGATATTCTTTTTGAAAACAGGAATAAAAATTATGGCGCTTACGCCATCAGAAGATCATATAATAAGACATTATTCTATGCTACGGGAATTACTTTATTTATAGCAACTGCTTTTTCTTTTTTCCAGTTTATACATCATAAAAATGATGCGGCTCTTTCCGGCAGGCTTGTGTATATACCCGATCCGGATTTGATAAAGATTATAGAAGCACCTAAAGAACCAAAGCCGGTTGAAAGCAAACCGGTTGAGAAAAAGATTAGCCAGAAAATATATTCCAAACCGGTAATATCTGATAAGATTGAAACAACGGAAATGTCAACGCTGGAAGAACTGGATAAGAATAGGATAGGTGTACAGAATATTATAGGTAAAGATTTTGATGGCATCATTCAGCCTCCGGTGGAAACAGTTGCTGATAAAGGAACAGCGGCTGTTAAACCCGAACCGGTAAAAGAAGAAAAAATACTGAATACAGCACAGGTAATGCCTGAATATCCCGGCGGCATTGAAGCGCTTAAAAAATTTATGTTGAAGAATTTACGTCAGCCCGATGATTTGCAGGCGGGTGAAAAAATTATTGTGCGGGCCTCGTTTGTGGTAAATAAGCAGGGAAGGATTGAACAGGTGAAAATTATTGCAAACGGGAGGGAAGACCTTGATAAAGAAGTAATAAGAGTGATTAACAGGATGCCTTTATGGAAACCCGGCATGCAAAATGGTACTACGGTTTCGGTATATTTTAATTTACCTGTAACATTTCTGGGTGCGGGAGAATAAAAAATATTTTATATTGCCAACTTTGAATTAAATGAATAACGATTTAGAAAGCAGGCGCCGCAAGAGCTATACGCAAATGCGCATGATTTACGATCTAACTATGGCCGGCCTTATGATTGGTATGTCTTTCATACTTTTTTTTGGTGATAAATTCGGATTGGATTTAATTGCAGGCCTTGATTCGCTTATGCGCTATGGTTTTGGCACGTTGTGTTTGCTGTATGGAGGATTCAGGATGTACCGTGGCATAAAACACAATTATTAATTTTTGAATGATGAGTGAGCGCAGGCTTTTTGTAAGTTTTTGCATTAGTGTTTTTTTATGTCTGGTGTTTGTAAACTGCAGAAATAAAGTTGACAAATACGATTCGCCGATAAAAGGTAAAATTTTCATAAGTGTTGATGAAAGTTTTAAACCGGTAATAACAGAGCAGGTCAAGGTATATGAAGCATCCCATCCCGGAACATATATAGAAGCAAGCTATAAGTCAGAAGCCGATTGTTTCAGGGATTTACAGAAAGACAGCACGAGAATGATAATTGTTTCAAGGGGATTGAGCGAAGAAGAGAATCAATTCTATAAAGATAAATTATCATTTAAAGTGCAGTGGGATATTTTAGCGTATGATGCCATTGTTGTAATTGTAAACAAGCAATCGAAAGACAGTCTTTTCACTATTGATAAACTCAGGGATTACTTAAGCGGAAAAGATACCAGTAAACTGGTTGCTGTTGATGGGAGAAATGCCACAAGCACCGTACGAATGTTAAAAGATTCCTTATTAATGGGGGGTGAATTTGGAAAAAATGTAATGGCTGCGCCAGATAGCAAAGACCTGATCAGTTATGTTTCATCTAACAAAGATGCAATTGGTTTCATAGGTTTTTCATGGGTGGGCGATGAGGATGACCCTGTTCAGCAGCAGTACAAAGATTCTATCAGGTTTGGCTTAATAGAATGCAAAAGTTGTGAAGCAGGCACATTTGCAAAGCCTTCACAGGCAACAATTACAGCAGGGCAATATCCTTTGGTACGGCCTTTGTTTTTTATTTTGAAAGAAAACACCTTAGGGCTAGGTTCGGGTTTCGTAAACTTCTTAAGCCTTGAAAGGGGCCAGCTTATATTCAGGAGAAGTTATCTCGTACCGGCTAAAATGAATTTCACAGTGAGAAAATCCATGATGGAGTCAAATACAAATCTCATAAATAAAACAACAGAATAATGAAGAAAACAATCTTATCTCTTGTTACTTTCTTAAGCATGTACACTATTGTTACTGCGCAAAGCATTGATGATGGTAAAAAGTTTTTGTATTATGAAAGATATACAAGTGCTAAACAGGTGTTTGAAAAACTTGCGTCGGGAAACAAAGATGCTGAGGCTGTTTACTGGCTTGGCCAGGCTTACGTGGATGCCGACCAGTTAGATAGTGCAAAAGCCGTTTATCAAAATGCATTGACTGCAGGCCTTAACGATCCGTGGATATGGATTGGCAGCGCTCATGTTGATGTACTGCAGGGTGGTGATATAAATGCTGCAAAGCAAAAGTTTGAGCAGGCAATTACTGCCACTACTAAAACAAAGGGAAGAAATAAAGGACCTAATGCTGATATCTTAAATGCAATTGGCCGTGCTATGGCCGATGGCCCCAGCACTGTAGGCGACCCGAATTATGGTATTGATAAATTAAAGCAGGCAGCTTCTATCGATCCTCAAAATCCTGGCATTTTTATCAATCTCGGAAAATGCTACCTGAAATTAGGCGGGGATCATGGTGGTGAAGCTTTTGAAGCCTTCAGGCAAGCCACTGTTATTAACCCGCAATTTGCTTTGGGTTATTACAGGATCGGTCTTATTTATCAAAGCCAGCGTAACCAGGAATCTATGAATGAATGGTACGGTAAGGCTATTAATGCAGACCCTGCATTTGCTCCTGTATATCTTCAATATTTCCAGTACTATTCTGAAACAGATGTTTCGGCAGCAAAAGAATATCTTGATAAATTCATTGCCAATGCTGATAAAGATTGCAAAACAGAATACTTTGTAGGCGATTATCTTTTCAGAGCCGGTAAATACCAGGAGTCATTGGCAAAAGCAAAAGAAATGGAAAGCGGTTCCTGTAAAGATTATCCAAGCATTAGTATATTATATGCTTATAACTATGACAGGTTAGGCGATTCCGTGCAGGCAAAATCCTATATTCAGAAATATTTTGCAGTGGCAAGTCCCGATGCACTTCAACCTGGAGACTACGCTTTTGCCGGCAGCATTTTTGCAAAATTTCCTGGAGGTGAAGACAGTGCAATTGCTTATTTGCAAAAAGCTGTTGATTTAGATACCGTGAAAGATGAGCAATTGAAATATTTGATTACAGCAGGTAAAATTGCTGCTGCTTCAGCAAATTACAGGAAGCAACTTGCTCTTATTAAGAAGATGGAAACCATAAACGGCGGCAAACTTTCAGAAACAGAATATTTCAATCTGGCAAAAGCAATTACAGATGCAAAAGAAGCTGATTCTTCAAAAACATTTGATTCTTCAAAATACCTGATTGGAGATTCTGTGATCATGTTATATGTAAGTGCATATCCTGATAAGCCGCAGGGTTATTCTTTCAGAACGCGTTTTGCAAAAATGAGCGACGTAGATTCAACAAGAGGTTTGGCGGTTGCACCAATTGAGCAATACAATGAATTTTTGTCAAAAGATACATCTGCCGACAGTAAAAAATCAATGTTTGCCAATTACTATTACCTGTTGCTTTATTATGCACAATATGCAACTGACGTTCCCAAAGAACAGGAGTATCAAAGGGCTATTGATGTTACTGAAAAGATGAAAGCCATATATCCTGATCCTAATTCTGATGAATATAAGTTTGCAGATGGAACAGGTAAATCACTGCAGAGCTCACTTGATAAGTTCAATAAATCAAAAGCTGCAGGCGGAAGTGGTTCCGGCAAAAGCCAGAAATAATTTATTAGATCATTTTTTTAAAAGCCCTTCAGTAATGAGGGGCTTTTTTAATGAAAGAAAATGCGTAAAATTTATTACCGGTTAACACGCATACATTGGTATTTGAAACCAGCCAGTGCTTGTATAGTTTACCGGCTGTAATAATCTTACTGCTCTTTGTTAGCCAAAGGAATTAATCTTTATCTTTATTCAAAACCAAAAAGTCCACGCTTTGAAATCTATTCTCACAAAAAACCAGATTAAGTTAACGGTAAAAAGATTGGCACACCAGATTTTAGAAAATCATCTTAATCTTGAAAACACGGTGCTTATTGGCATTCAGCCACGAGGTATTTTTTTAAGCGACAGGATTGTTGATGAATTGAAACAATTAATTCCTGCTGAAAAAATATTATACGGAAAACTTGATATTACTTTTTACCGCGATGATATTCGTGAAGAATTAAAACTTGCCAATGCTACGCAAATACCTTTCAGTACAGCAGGAAAAAATATCGTGATTATAGATGATGTTTTATGGACGGGCCGCACCATCCGCTCAGCTTTGGATGCGCTTATTGATTTTGGGCGCCCGCAAAAAGTGGAATTGTGTGTGTTGATAGACCGGCGTTTTAGCCGTGAACTGCCCATACAGGCGGATTATGTTGGCCGTGCCATCGATACGTTCTCTTCCCAAAAAGTATATGTGCGCTGGCAGGAAAATCATGGCGGCGATGAAGTGATATTGGAATGATGCGGTTCAAGAACCCCGTTAATCAGCAACATTGATTGTAATCTGAGACGTGTTTATAAAAACTATAAACCAGAAACTGCAAACTAAATTATATCTTCGCTTTTTAATGAAGCTGTCATCAAAAAACCTGCTCGGCATTAAAGATCTCTCCAGAGAAGATATCCAGTTAATCCTTTCCACCGCAAGCCAGTTTAAAGAAGTATTGCAAAGGCCCGTAAAAAAGGTGCCTTCACTGCGTGATGTTACCATCGTGAATCTCTTTTATGAAAATTCTACCCGCACAAGATTTTCTTTTGAGCTTGCAGAGAGACGCTTAAGCGCCGATGTATTAAATTTTGCCGCCGGCACATCATCTGCCGCAAAAGGCGAAACATTGCTTGATACGGTGAACAACATCCTGAGCATGAAAGTGGATATGGTGGTGATGCGCCACAGCGCCACTGGCGCGCCGCATTTTCTTGCCCAACATATTCCCGCAGCTATTGTAAATGCCGGTGATGGAATTAATGAACATCCAACGCAGGCTTTGCTGGATGCCTATTCCATGCAGGAAAAAACAGGAAAACTGGAAGGTTTAAAAGTTGCCATTATCGGCGACATTATGCATAGCCGCGTAGCGCTCAGCAATATTTATTTGCTTACAAAAATGGGCGCCGAAATTACCATTGCCGGACCGCCAACGCTCATCCCAAAATATTTACAGGAAGCATTTAATGTACATGTTACCTATAATGTAAAAGAAGCGTTGCAGTGGTGCGATGTGGCGAATGTTTTACGCATTCAGTTAGAGAGGCAAAATCAGCCATTGTTTTCTTCGCTGCGGGAATACAATCTCGCTTATGGCATAAAAAGAAGTTTGCTCGACAGTATTGGTAAAGACATTGTGATTATGCACCCCGGCCCCATAAACCGAGGTGTTGAATTAGACAGCGATGTTGCTGACGGCCCGTATTCTATTATATTAAACCAGGTGGAAAATGGTGTGGCAGTGCGCATGGCGGTCTTATATCTGCTAAGCCCGCAAAGCGCCAATTCTTAATAACATAAATAAGTGATTGCCGATAGTTTTTTTCGGAATCATTGAGGAACACGCTATGAGTATTTGTTTATTTCCAGGCACCTTTGATCCGGTTACTTTGGGCCATATTGATATTATTGTTCGTGCAAAACCTTTATTTAAAAAGGTAGTAATTGGCATTGGCAAAAATTCATCCAAATCTCCTATGTTTTCTGCCGAGCAAAGACTGGAATGGTTCAATGAAATTTTTAAAGATGAGCCTGGCATTGAAGCTGCTGTTTATGAAGGCCTTACCATTAATTTTTGTAATGAAATAGGTGCAAAATTTATTCTGCGCGGTATTCGCTATGTGAGCGATTTTGAATATGAAAAAGCTATCGCCGATGCCAACCGCACACTGGATAAAAGCATTGAGACCATTTTTCTCACCGGCGAACCCATTTATACGCATGTGGCTTCAACCATTGTGCGGGATATTATAAAGAACCATGGTGATGCTTCCCCTTTTTTACCGGAGGTTGTTACAAGAAGTTTGAAGAAACAATAAAAGCGATTAATCTAAAAACCATCTTCTTAAATAGATAAAACCACTCACGGGCGGCCAGCCTGTTACTGTTTTTTAAGACGTGCTTCTTCCAAATCAAGGTTGTCTTCCATATCCCTTATAATATAGTCTTCATAAATTCTTTCATCTTCAATTTTATGCAGCAGGCGCCTTCTCTCTTCAATAATATCGAGCATAATATTCTTGTATAACTTTCTTGAAGAACCCACAAATTCTTTTACTGATAATTCCTCGCCTCTAGCCTTGTCTGTAGCTTCAATATTTCTTTCAAATTGTTCTCTAATTCTGGCTATTGATTCGTACTGTTTCATTTCTTCCTGGTAATGTTCGTTAAGATAATTGATCACCTGTTTTGCTATGCGGTACCGTATATCTTCTATTTGCACTTCATCGGGCACATATTCATCAATCTCTTCAATCCTTAAAAGCTTAATAAAGAAAGGCAGGGTGAGGC
>JAEWBD010000029.1 GCA_023391315.1 Bacteroidota bacterium
ATTCTATTGTATGCAATTCACCACCTGCCCGTAACCCTTTGGCAAGGCATATTGCACTGAAACCGGTGAAAGTTCCAATCTCTAAAATATATCTTGGCTGAAGCAGAGAACTTATAAACTCAAGGAACTTGCCCTGCACGGGGCCGCTTATCATGTGTGCATGAGGATGATTGGCTATTGTATCCTCATATATTTTCATCAACACATCATCTAAAGCCGATGTATGTGTTAATGCGTAGTCTTCAGCAAGTTGATCAATCCACTGCATTTGTTGATATTGCCGGTTTTGATACGAGCAAAAGCCCGGCAAATGTAAGCAAGCCATTAATAAGTAACAACTCTAATCCTATGGCATAACCATTAAACCATTTGGTAGCATTTTCGCTCAGTATATAGGTTATAACAGGTGCCGCTATACAAATCATCACCATTACCGAATTTTGAGGCACTGCTCTTTTAGTAAAGATGCCAAACAGGAACAGGCCAAGCAACGGGCCGTAAGTGTATCCCGCAACAATCAGTATAACATTAATGATTGATTTATCATCAATCCATTTAAAAATCATAATGCATAAAAAGAAGATTAATGCAAATGTTATATGCACAATTATCCTTGTTCGTTTGGTTTGTTTTTCCGTAAGTGCTGGGTTTCGCCTTAAACCCAGAATATCAATACAAAAAGAAGATGTGAGTGCCGTTAGTGCGCCATCGGCACTGGGAAATAAAGCCGAAATAAGCCCTATGATAAAAATGATAGCAACAAATGGCGGTAAATAATTTAAAGCAATTGTTGGAAACAGGTCGTCGCCTTTTATATCAATATTTTGAGAAGCTGCAAACAGGTATAATAATCCGCCCAGGAATAAAAACAAAAAGTTTACACCAACAGAAATAAGGCTGAAGGTGATCATATTCTTTTGTGAATCTTTCAGCGTTCTCACACTTATATTTTTCTGCATCATTTCCTGGTCAAGGCCGGTCATACCGATGGTTAAAAATGCACCACCTATAATTTGTTTTATAAAGAAGCTGCCGCTTTTAGCATCGGTATTAAAAATCTCCGTATAATTTTTTACATGCAATGATTTGATAGCGGCGCCAAAAGAAAAATGCATCATATCCATCATAAAATAAATGCAGATGATAAGACCCAGCAGCATGCAGGTTGTTTGAAGCATATCGGTAAATACAATAGTTTTTACACCGCCTTCGAATGTGTACAACAATATCATTAAAAGAATAACGAATGTGGTAAACCAAAAAGGAATGTGCATGTTATCGAGAATGAATATCTGCAATACATTTATCACTAAATATAATCTTGCCGTTGCTCCCAGTATCCTTGAAATAATAAAAAACAGAGCGCCGGTTTTATACGATACTTTTCCAAAACGGTTGAGCAAATAATTATAAATAGATGTTACCTGCATTTTATAATACAGCGGCAACAGTATAAATGCAATCAAGCAATACCCAATAAAATTGCCAATTACCACCTGGAAATAGCCAAAACCGCCGCTGCCAACTGTGCCCGGAACGCTTACAAATGTTACGCCGCTAAGCGATGTGCCAATCATGCCAAAAGCCACCAGCATCCAGTTACTGTTACGGTTGCCAATAAAAAAAGAATTATTATCAGCATTGCGGCTGGTGTACCATGCCACGCCGAGCAGCAATAAAAAATAAATCAATACAAAACCAAACAGGAAGTATGGAGACATGTAATCGTTTTATTAGTTTGGCAAAATACAGGATTCATGTTAAGCAGGAAAAATTTTAGCGTCTCGTCACCATATCTTTATCTTCTCCATCATCTTTTCTACCATTTTATAGGTTGCCGGGCAATACTCAATATTCTGTTGGTGCACATGCATATAATCAACCATCTTCTTTTTTGTAAGATGCGGGAAACCGGCGCAATCGGCAGGCCTTACTTCATATATAGAACACATATTGGTTGAAAGGTCAAGGAATTGGCAGGGCTGGCTTATATTCACCCAGTCTTTATCTTTTTTTTCATGCTTAAGCCAGCGTTCTTTAAAATCTTTCGGCCGCATGTTTAAATGTTTTGAAATGCGGCGTATATCTTTTGAAGTAAATGTTGGTGTCATTTTCTTGCAGCAATTGGCGCAGGATAAACAGTCAACTTCCTGCCATACTTCTGTATTTATTTGTTCAGCAAGATCATCAAGCCCTTGTGGCTGTATTTTTTGCACCTGTTTTAAATAACGGATAAACTGCTTCTTATAAATACTTACTTTTTTTCTGAATGAATAAAAATTAACCGGCAGCATTTTATTAAGCATTAAGCTTTGAATATTAAATATTTTTGCCAACGAATGTAAGCAGCTATCATCAATAGCAACCGTAAAAAATAAATAGTGAAATAAAAATCCGGGATTGTGCAATGTGGCAACCATATAAAAAATCTTATAAGGCATATCTTCAGCTTGAAAAATCTTTAAGTGATAATTCTGTTGAAGCCTACATGTGCGACCTGGAAAAACTAACGCAATACCTGCAGGCAGAAAACAATATGAAAACACCTGCTGATATTGTTTTAAAAGATTTACAGGAGTTTATTCAGGGCATTGCGAAAATGGGTATTAATGCCACTTCCCAGGCAAGAATTATTTCAGGCATAAAAAGCTTTTTTAAATATTGCCTTATTGAAAATATTATTATAAAAGATCCATCGGTTTTACTGGAAGCGCCAAAGCTAAAACGTGCATTGCCTGATGTATTAAGTTTTGACGAAATTGAAAAGATCATTGCTGCCATAGATATGAGTACGCCTGACGGCACACGCAACAGGGCCATACTGGAAACCATGTACAGTTGCGGTTTACGCGTAAGTGAAACGGTAAATTTAAAGTTGAGCAATCTTTATCTCGATATTGGCTTTGTACGTGTAATTGGCAAAGGCGATAAAGAAAGGCTGGTGCCCGTTGGCAGCGATGCAATAAAACATATAAAAATTTATAAAGAAAATATCCGCAATCATATTACACCAAAGAAAAACAACGAAGACATTGTTTTTTTAAACAGGTTTGGCAGCGGGTTATCCCGTGTAATGATATTTTACATTATTAAAGACCTGGCTAAAAAAGCGGGTATTACAAAAAGCATCTCACCGCATACATTTCGTCATTCATTTGCAACGCATCTTGTGGAAGGCGGCGCCGACCTGCGTGCTGTGCAGGAAATGCTCGGGCATGAAAGCATTACCACTACTGAAATTTATACTCATCTGGATCGTGATTACCTGCGTTCAACATTAAACCAGTTTCATCCCGCTTTCAAAAAATAGGATAAAGTTTATTTAAGCTGTTTTATATAACCATTATAAGAAATGCCTTGCTTATCGTTGCTGGTGGCCTGCAATGAAGCGGTTTTATTATCAAACACTGTTAAATAAAATACCGTTCCTGAAAACCGGTCCTTTATTTTCATAGAAATTTCATAACGGTTTTTCTTACCTTTTTTAACGGTATAATCATAATCGGTAGAAATAAAATTATACCCCGCATCAGATGGGTTTACCGGCGCTGAATAAGCTCTGCCAACATAAGGCAGATAAACAACAAGCGAATCTCCTTTTACATCAAGTGAAAAACTTGAAGTTAATTGTCTCGTCCTGCCGCGCAGTGGGTTCATTGTTTGAGGAATGAATGAATAGCGCTTTGAATCAAGTAACGATTTTACAGCATTTGTTGAATCCTGTGCATACAATTCATTTATAAAAATTACTGCCAATAAAAACAATATGGTCTTTTTCATAATAAAATTTTTAAGCTATGCTTTGACTGCCTGTTTCTAAAACTGTTTAGTGCAGTTTTTCTGAGTTACTAAAATTAAACATTCCCTTAAATTATTTCTACAAATAAACACCTGCGCCAAGCAACCAGAGGCCCTCACGCATGTAGCTATCTTAGTGCCGGTTTCTGTTCCGGATGCCTGCATAATTGTTCAAAAAAGATTTCATTCTTCTTACATTTACAAATATGAAAATTGCAACCTATAATGTGAATGGTGTTAACGGGCGGCTGCCTGTTTTATTAAAGTGGTTAGAAGAATCTATGCCGGATATTGTTTGCCTGCAGGAATTAAAAGCGCCGCAGGAAAAGTTTCCGTTGCAGGATATAGAAGACGCTGGCTATAAAGCAATATGGCATGGGCAAAAAAGCTGGAATGGCGTGGCCATTTTATCACGCGGCGAAGCGCCACAGGAATTACGCCGCGTATTGCCCGGCGACCCGGAAGATTTGCATAGCCGTTATATAGAAGCTAAAGTAAATGGCTTAACCATTGGTTGTCTTTATTTGCCTAACGGCAATCCTGCGCCCGGTCCAAAGTTTGATTATAAACTGAAATGGTTTGAGCGTTTAACCAAACATGCGGCAGAATTATACAGGAGCGGTGAACGTGTAATATTAACCGGCGATTTTAATGTAATGCCAACTGAGCTTGATGTATATAAACCGGAGCGCTGGGTGGATGATGCTTTGTTCAGGCCGGAAACAAGGGCTGCATTTCATAAGCTGCTTGAACAGGGATGGACGGACGCTATCCGTAAATTATATCCAGGTGAAGTGATCTATACTTTCTGGGATTATTTCCGGAATGCTTATGGCCGTAATGCAGGCTTGCGCATAGATCATTTTTTATTGAGCGCTGGTGTTGATAAAGATCTTGTTGGCGCCGGCGTTGATAAATTTGTCCGCGGCTGGGAAAAAACAAGCGATCATGCACCTGTCTGGATTGAACTGAAAGATGAATAGGTTTTGCACAACGGCTGCATAAGTTTATGCAGTATTCAAAATTTGTGGTGCAGGAATTGATTTAATACCTGTAAAAAAGTATGCCTTCATTATTTTATAGAACATTGGTTACGCTGCCAGATAACAGCACCGTTGAAGTGCAGTATTACTGCATAGATAAAAAGCTGAACAAAGAAGAAAGGAAAACTAAAACAGAACTTTTTATACAGTTACACGATTGCATTTGTACAATTAAGATTGATAAGTCAGCTTGTAAAAACCCTGATGCCCTCGAAAGCATTGTGCAGCATAAAGTAATTAATACGAGAGGACATTTGTGCTGATCATTGATCGGTTTTTCTGTGTAAAAATTTATCAGTGATTTTGACTGTAAAACCGCTGCTGCCATTTAGCAGTGCAGCACAAGGGAGTGACACAAGGAACGATGCCATCCTTCATTTGCTGGTAACAAAAAGACATTTTTATTTCGACTCCGCTCAATAGTAAAAGTCTTCGGCTTCGCTCAGACTTTTACTTTAATCAATCCGCCTGCTTAATAAAGATTATTTTAATACCTCCTAATAAACAAATAAGCGGCTTGCTTATCTTCGGCAAAGAATAAGCAAATATGATTTGCCCGGATAAAATTTAATACATATAGTAATTTTTATTGGGCATTTCATTCGGCTTCTAAAAAATAAAAAAAAAGCGATGAAATCCGATATCATACAGCGGTTACAGGAGAACAATATTGATAAAATAAAATTTGCCGTAACAGATATTGATGGCGTGCTACGTGGCAAGATCATTAACATCAACAAGTTTGTAAAAGCCATAGAAAACGGCGTTGGTTTTTGTAATGTTGTTTTCGGTTGGGACATGAATGATGTGTGCTATACCAATGGTGATGTAAGCGGCTGGCATACGGGTTATCCTGATGCATTTGCCACCATTGATTTGAATACTTACAGAACCATTCCCTGGCAAAACAATATTCCTTTTTTTCTTGCCGATTTCAGCCATGCACCCGAAGTAGCAGCGGCCTGCCCGCGCACTTTGTTAAAACATATAAGCGAACAATGTGAAGCTCTTGGTTTTAAGGCTTTTTTTTCTAAGGAATTTGAATGGTTCAATTTTACCGAAACGCCGCAAACATTAAGCGATAAGCATTACGTAAACCCGCAGCCATTAACGCCCGGCATGTTTGGTTATTCGTTGCTGCGCACTTCGCAGCATGACGCTTTCTATTATGATTTATTCAATCTTTTAAATGCATTTGATGTGCCGCTGGAAGGCCTGCATACAGAAACCGGCAACGGCGTATATGAAGCCAGCATTGACTATACGGATATACTGGAAGCGGCAGACCGTGCTGTATTGTTTAAAACGGCTGTAAAAGAAATTGCCTACAAACATGGTTTAATGGCAACATTTATGGCAAAATGGAACAGTGCATTGCCGGGATGCAGCGGCCATATTCACCAGCACCTTGAAGATGAAAACGGCAATAATATTTTTAAAGATGATAGTGATGCTAATGGCTTAAGCGAAATAATGAAGCAATATATTGCCGGCCAGTTATATTGTCTTCCGTTTATCATGCCCATGTATGCGCCCACCATAAACAGTTACAAGCGTTATGTGGAAGGCGCATGGGCAGCAACCACGGTAAGTTGGAGCATAGAAAACAGAACCACCGCTTTGCGTGTTATTAATCATGTGCCGGCTGCAACGCGGCTGGAAACAAGGGTGCCCGGCGCGGATGCCAACCCCTATTTATCTATGGCGGCCAGCCTGGCTTCGGGGCTGTATGGCATCAAACATAAGCTCAGCCTTAATCTTGATGCGGTTAAAGGCAGCGCTTATGATATTAAATCTTTACAGCGGTTACCGGCAACTTTGCAGGAGGCAACGCTTATTATGAAAAACTCAAACATCGCAGCCAGCCTCTTTGGCGAAGCATTTACGGATCATTTCATCCGTACCCGCGAATGGGAATGCCGCCAGTTTGAAAAGCAGGTTACCGATTGGGAATTGAAACGCTATTTTGAAATTATATAATGAACAGATTTTTGTTTGCGGCAAGTGAACTGATATGAAGCACGGTTGTGTCACTCCCTTGTACTGTATATCGTTATTCATCTGCAGTTCCAAACTCAAGTCTCCATCATTTTAAAAAGTATAGGAATTAATATACAACTCATGTTCACCATAAATGAGAATATGCTGCAGTTTATAGATTTTACGGCCATTGTAAAGGAAGCCTGGGAAGCTTATGATGAAACAAGAAAAATTATAAGCATTGTTGATATAAGCGCTAAAGTTTCAACCAACCATGTGTACAGGGTTAAGTTTGAAGATGAAAATTTCATTATCGCCAAGCTTTCCTATTACGGCAGGTTTGAACACTTTGAACAGGACCACAAGATTATTGATGTAATGAGCAACAACATGCCTGCACCATTTGAAAACGTGCTGGCACGTTCACTCATGAAAGGCAATAAGCTTTTTATTCACCGCTATAAAACAGATGTTATTGATGCATGGGTTATATTTTATCGCCCTATTCAAATAAAAAAGCGGTCGCCAAGAAGATTGAATGAAGAGCAGATAGAAAAGTTTGCAGAACAGTTGGCGCTGTTTCATAAAGCATGCTTTAATATCCGTAAAACGCTGCCTACATCATCCAAATCATTCAAAACAGATATTCACGCTTTGCTGCAATATCTTGAAACAGATGATGGGCGTTATGAACACCGCATGCATGAAAATGTTATTCGCGAACAATGTAATTTATTGCTGCAGGAATTTGAAGTATTCCGCCATTCGGGCATTGAGCGCATGCCGGTTTTTGTGGACTGGAACATTGGCAATTTTTCCATTGCGTCTACCACTTCATTCAAACTTTTTTCCCGCTGGGATTACGATTGGTTCCGCATGTCAACCCGCATGATGGATTTTTATTTTCTCAGCCGTGTTGTTTCCAATGTTGGCGACCGCACTGCATTCAGTTATTACATCGGGCCTTTAATGGAAGACAGGTTTATACGTTTTCTCAAGGCCTATCATGCCGTATATCCGCTAACCGCAAATGAAATTGTTTTTCTAAAAGAAGTATATCGCTTTTTTATTTTGAATTATGTTGTAAAAGATGGCCGTTATTTTTTTCATGAAATGTTTGCCAACAAGCTGCAACGTGAAGCCTTTGAGATATACCTTCCTTCTATTGAAAAAGAATTTGATGCAGATAAATTATTAAAAGCGCTTAATTTGTAAGCATGCAGATACAATCATTCCTTTCAATTGCAGAACAATTTAAAGTAGTGTTTCTTGATTCGTACGGCGTATTAAAAAATTACAATGGCTTAATTCACGGCGTGCGCCACACGATTGATTTTTTACGGAGCAGGGATATTATTATCCGTGTGTTAACCAATGATGCTTCACGCAGCCAGTTGCAGCAGGCTGAAAGCTTTAACAGGCTTGGATTACACGATATACAGGAACATGAAATTATTACCTCGGGAATGATGGCGAAACAGTTTCTCGAACAAAAAATAACGGATGGTAAAATAGCCTACCTGGGCACGGAGAATTCTGCTCATTATATTTTGCAATCCGGCCTTGAACATATCCCGGTTCGTGATATTGATTTGAGAAATTTAGATGATATAAGTGCACTTGTATTTTTAGATGATGAAGGCTTCGACTGGAATACGGATATTACAAAAACAGTAAACCTGCTTCGTCATAAGAATTTGCCGGTAATTGTTGCCAACTCCGATAAATTTTATCCCGTTTCAAAAAATGATGTGGCTGTTGCAACAGGTGGTATTGCCAAGCTTATTGAAAGCATTCTCGACAGGAAGTTTATTCATTTCGGCAAACCTGATTCGCAGATGTTTATTTATGCTTATGATGAATTAAATTCTATGGGCAGCTATAACAGAAATGAAATATTAATGGTGGGCGATACTTTGCAGGCCGATATACTTGGCGGCAATAAATTTGGCGTAAAAACAACACTGGTGCTTTCGGGTAATACGAGCCGGGAAGATGCCCCACTGCAAATACGTTCTTCGGGCATTATTCCTGATTACATTTGTGAATCTATATTAACGTAAACCGGGCCGGCCGGTTAATCTTCCCAAACCGTTAGGCCTTCACTGCAGTTGGCGCAGATGTCTATATTTTTGCGGCTTTTCATGAGTTCACTCCGGAACTGTTTGTAGTTATCGTTATGCCATACTTCTTTAAACGACTGTGTGTTTAAATTTCCTAACCTGTGCATAGCGTCTTTATCAAAACAGCAGGGCACTACCATGCCGTCCCATGTTACTACATTGGCATGCTGCAGTTTCCAGCAGTGGTTTTTCATGCCGCTTTTGCTTTGCATAACGCCGTTTTTATCTTTGCGGTAACGGCTGTATTTATCAATAGTTGGAATAAGGTTATGCGGGTCGTTTTCATAATCATATACCTGCGCTGTTTTAAAACGCACCTGGTCAACACCAATTTCTTTGGCAAGACGTTTTACATCTTCTATCTGGTGCTCATTTGGCTTTACCACTAAAAACTGGAAGAACACAAACGGTGTTTTACTGTTGAGTTCTTTTTTCCATTTCACAATATTGCGGGCGCCTGCCAATACTTTTTCAAGATTGCCGCCCACACGGTATTGCTTATACACGTCCTGCGTAGTGCCGTCGATAGAAATAATCAAACGGTCGAGGCCGCTTTCAACAGTACGTTTAGCTTTTTCTTCGGTAAGAAAATGGGCATTGGTTGATGTGGCGGTGTAAATGCCTTTATCGTGTGCATATTTCACCATGTCCAGAAAATCAGGGTTCAAAAAAGGTTCGCCCTGGAAATAAAAAATAAGGTATAAAAGTTCTTTATGAATTTCATCAATCGTTTGCCTGAAAAAATCTTTTTTCAGCATGCCTGTTGGCCTGGTAAAGGCACGCAAACCGCTCGGGCATTCCGGGCAACGCAGGTTACACGAAGTAGTGGGTTCAAAAGAAATAGATATAGGGT